>NZ_JAIMBZ010000019.1:0-59156 GCF_025499445.1 Acidiphilium sp. AL | reverse complement strand
CACCTGATCGAGAACTTCTTTGCCAAACTCAAGCAATTCCGCGCCATTGCAACGCGCTACGACAAAACCGCCAGAAACTTCCTCGCAGGCGTCCACCTCACCGCCACCGCTATCTGGCTTAATTGACGACACACCCTAAGACGAATTTCCTAACTTTTTATTAATCGGGCCGATCGTTTTCGGAGGACGCGCTTATCGGCAGGCGGTGACCATGATTTCGACGAGATAACGTGGATCGGCGAGCTTCGCTTCGACGCAGGCTCGGGCGGGCGCGCCGTCCTCGGGCAGCCAGGCGGACCAGATTTCGTTCATCGCGGCGCGATCCCCGATCGATTTCAGCCAGATCTGGGCCTGGAGCAGGCGGGTCTTGTCGGTACCATGCTGTTCGAGCAGTGCGTCGATCTGGTCGAGCACGTCCCTGGTCTGGGCCTTGATGTCGCCGGCGGAATCGCCCGCGACCACGCCCTGGGTGAAAACGAAGCCGTGATATTCGACGACCTTGGCGAGAATTTTGTTGGGTTCGGTGCGGATGATGCGGCTCATGATGCGGCTCCCCTTCAGGTTCGGGCCTTGTATCGGCGGGGCCGGGCGGTGTGCAAGGCGCGACCGCGAAGCGGACTGGACAGGATGCTATATCGTCCATAATCTACAACTTTGACGCGATATTTTCAGCAAGGAACTGGCGCGATTGTGGGAGAGATTGCTGCGCGGCATCCGCAAGGTGCCGGAAGGGGATTTCCCGGAAGCGCCCGAGCGGCTTGCGGCGAAGGGCTTTGCCGAGCGGGCGAATTTCGATCCTCAGGCAAGTGCGCCATTTTCCAGCACGGGTCCGCAAGGCCATCGCGGGCGGATGCGCGAAAAGCTCATCGATCGTGGGCCGGACGCGCTGGCGGATTACGAATTGCTCGAAATGCTGCTGTTCCTCGCGTTCAAGAAGGGCGACACCAAGCCGCTCGCCAAGGCGCTGATCAACCAGTTCGGCTCCTATGCCGGGGTGCTGTCGGCGCCGCCGGACACGCTGTTCGCGTATCCGGGGGTCGGCATTCACAGCGTTGCGGCGATCAAGCTGGTGCAGGCTTCGGCGATCCGGCTCGCGCGGGCGGAGCTGGCCGACGCGCCGGTGCTGAACAACTGGGACAGACTGATCGACTATCTGACCATGGCGATGGCGCGCGAGAGCGTGGAGCAGTTCCGCGTGCTGTATCTCGACAATCGCAACCGGCTGATCGCCGACGAAATCGCCTCGCGCGGGACGGTGAACCATACCCAGGTCTATGTGCGGGAATTGGTGACGCGGGCAATGCAGACCCACGCGACCGCCTTGATCCTGGTGCATAACCACCCGAGCGGCGATCCATCGCCGTCGCACGACGATATCGAAATGACGCGCGAGGTGCAGCGGGCGATCGCCCTGCTGGACGTGACGCTGCACGACCACGTGATCATCGGCAAGGGGCGCTGGCTGAGTTTCCGGCGCGAGGGGCTGCTGCGGGGCGGTTCGGCGTGAGCATCGCGCGGGTGCAGACCTTCGCGTTCTCGGGGATCGAGGCGCTGCCGGTCGAGGTGCAGGTGCAGATCGCGCCGGGATTGCCGGTGTTTCTGGTGGTCGGGCTGGCCGACAAGGCGGTGGGCGAGGCGCGCGAGCGGGTGCGCGCGGCGCTGACCGCCATGGGGTTGTCGCTCCCCCCGAAGCGCATCCTGGTCAATCTCGCGCCGGCCGACGTGCTGAAGGAGGGCAGCCATTTCGATCTGCCGATCGCGCTCGGGGTGCTGACCGCGATGGATATTCTCCCGGCCGAGGAGATGGCGCGGTTCGCCGCGCTGGGTGAATTGTCGCTCGACGGGCGGCTGGCATCGGTTTCCGGCGTGCTGCCCGCGGCGATCGCGGCGGGTGCGCGCGATCTCGGGTTGATCTGCCCCGAGGCGCAAGGGGCGGAGGCGGGCTGGGCCGGTGAAATCGGCGTGCTGGCGCCGCCGGATCTGCTGTCGCTGATCAATCATTTCAAAGGAGAGGCGTTGCTGCCCACGCCGCCACGGGGCGTTATCGGGCCGGCGGGCGAGGAGCCGGATCTGGCGGATGTGCGCGGCATGGCATCGGCGCGGCGCGCGGTGGAAATCGCCGCGGCGGGCGGGCACAATCTGCTGATGATTGGCCCGCCGGGTGGCGGCAAATCGATGCTGGCGGCGCGGATACCCGGCCTGCTGCCGGATCTGACGCCGCGCGAGGCGCTGGAAGTCAGTATGGTGCATAGCGTCGCCGGGATGCTGGCCGATGGCAGGCTGGTGACGCGCCCGCCGTTCCGCGACCCGCATTTTTCCGCGAGTCCGGCGGCGATCGCGGGCGGCGGCAATCGGGCCAGGCCGGGCGAGATATCGCTGGCCCATCGGGGCGTGCTGTTCCTCGATGAATTTCCCGAGTTTCCGCGTGCCGCGCTGGAGGCGCTGCGCCAGCCGCTGGAGACCGGGCGCACCACGGTGGCGCGGGCGGCGGCACATGTGACCTATCCGGCGCGGTTTCAGTTGATCGCGGCGATGAATCCGTGCCGATGCGGCCATCTGTTCGATGCCGCGCGCGCCTGCGGCCGGGCACCGCGCTGTGGCGAGGAGTATCAGGGCAAGATCAGCGGACCGCTGCTGGACCGGATCGACCTCGTGGTCGAGATCAGCCCGGTGACGCCGGCCGAACTGTTGCGCGCCCCGCCCGGCGAGGCGAGCATCGACGTGGCGGCGCGGGTACGCACGACGCGCGAGACACAGCGGCTGCGCTCCGGCGAGGGCGGACCCGCAACCAATGCCGAGGCGCCGGGCGACACGATCGACCTGATGGCGGAGGCCAAGGCTTTCGCCGAGCAGGCGGCGGAAAAACTGCGGCTGTCGGCGCGCGGCTTCACCCGGATTCTGCGGGTCGCGCGGACCATCGCCGACCTCGCGGGCACGGCATCGGTGCGCCGGGCCGATATCGCCGAGGCGCTGGCGTATCGGCATCGGGTTCCCGGTCGCAACCCGATGGCGCCGGTGGCGTTGCAGCGCGTTGGGGCGGGGTAGGTTGAGTTTGCTGACAACGCGCGTTGTGTGGTTGCGTACAGTAGCTTGTGGCCCGCGCCGGATGCCGCTGGTATCAGGCCACGAGCAGCGTCACTTTGCCCGAGCGGACATCGTAATATGCGGGCGCGATCGCCAGGCGCTTCGCCGCGATTGCCCCGGCAAGGACCGGGGAGGATTGGGCAAGAAGATGCGCCTGCAACTCGGCATTGATACGGATCGCCTTGTCGACGTCTCCGCCGGCGCGGTCCGCCGCCGGCCGGATGAAGGCATAGAGGCTTGAAATCTGCCCCGGCGCGGCCTTCCGCGCCATCGTCGCCGACACCGCCCCGCAATTGCCGTGACCGAGCACCACGATCACCCGCGTTCCCAGCACTGCAACGCCGTATTCAAGGCTCGCGATCATCTCCGGCGCCGCGATGTTGCCTGCGACCCGTGCGACGAAAACCTGACCAACGCCTTGATCGAAGACAAGCTCGACGGGCACCCGCGAATCCGCACAGGAAAGCACCGCGGCAAACGGCGCTTGCTTGGTTTCCGTCTCGCGCAGGGCCTTGGGCAGATTTTCCGAGCAGACGCCGAGCCGAGCGCCGACATAGCGCTGGTTCCCGGCCATAAGCGCCGCAAGCGCGGCTTCGGGCGTTTGAGGCACAGGCTCCGCGGCGGACGCCGATGGCATCATCGCAGCCTCCGTTGCGGCCGCACCGAGGGCGGCGAGGGTGCCGGCTCCCATTGGCATCGCAAGAAGGCGCCGGCGCGACACCTGGTGTCCATTCTCTACGTCGATTTCGGACCGCTCACGGCAGCGACAGGCCGGTTCATGGGTTAGCGGCAACCATGCGGCCCTGTCCGAATCAAGGTCGGTTTCGGGGTTTTTCTTCAATGATGGTGTCGTCACGGATCATTCCTCCGTTGGACCTGCTATCAATGAAGTCTAATCTACGCCTTAAGTTTGAGTAAAGGTCCACGCATTTTCATCCGCCCGCCCGCCCGCCCGCCCGCGCCGCGGCCGTTGCTTGGGCGAGTCGATACCCGGAAGCCCTTCGGACTTCCGGGTATTACTCCGCCGGTTATCAAAATCATTTCAAGCCGTCACGCGTGGATCAGGGTGCCGATGCCGCCTTCGGTGAACAATTCCAGCAGACAGGCATGGTGGACCCGGCCATCAACGATGGTCGCACCCTTCACGCCCTGGCGCACCGCGGCGAGGCAGGTTTCGACCTTCGGGATCATGCCGCCGGAGATCGTGCCGTCGGCGCGCATCGCGTCGATCTCGGCAACCGTGAGTTCGGGGATCAACTGGCCGTCGCGGTCCAGCACGCCCGGCACGTCGGTCAGCATCAGCAGGCGGTTCGCTCCCAAAGCCCCCGCGATCGCGCCGGCCACGGTATCGGCATTGATGTTGTAGGTGGCACCGTCCGCCCCCACGCCCACCGGGGCGATCACCGGGATCAGCCCGGCGCCGGTCAGCGCATGGATCACCCGGACATCGACATGCTCGGGCTCGCCGACATAACCGAGATCGAGCGCCTGTTCGATGGCACTTTGCGGGTCGCGCCTTGTGCGGGTGAGCTTGCGCGCGCGGATCAGCCCGCCATCCTTGCCGCAGATGCCGACCGCCAGCGCGCCGGCGCGGTTGATCAGCCCGGCGACCATTTTGTTGACCGTGCCGGCCAGGACCATTTCGACGACCTCGACCATCGCGGCGTCGGTGACGCGCAGGCCATCGACGAAGGTGGACTGGATCGCGAGGCGCTGGAGCATCGAATTGATCTGCGGGCCGCCGCCATGGACCACCACGGGGTTGATGCCGACCTGCTTGAGCAGCGCGATGTCGCGGCCGAATTCGTCGGCCAGGGTATCCTCGCCCATGGCGTGGCCGCCATATTTCACCACGATGGTCGCTCCGGCGTAGCGGCGCAGATAAGGCAGAGCGAGGGCGACGATGCGCGCCTGTTCCGCCGCGTCGGCGTGACGGTCCTGATCGGTCATGGGTCGGCGCACTCCGTCCGTGAAAACCTCGAGCCGCCGTCTATGGCCCCGCTACGCCGGGGTCAAGCGACCAGTGCGGCGATCGTGGCACGCAGCTCCGCGATCCCGGCGCCGGTTTCGCTCGATGTCACGATCACGTCGTTGAGCGCGGCCGGATGCTTGCGGGCAATCGCCTTTATCGTGTCGAGCTTGCGCGCCAGAGCCTCGGGTTTCATCTTGTCGGACTTGGTCAGCACGATCTGGAAGGCGACGGCGGCCTTGTCCAGAATGCCCATCACCGCGTGATCGGCGGGCTTGTCCTCGATCCGCGCGTCCATCAGCAGAAGCACCCGGCGCAGATTGGGCCGGCCGCGCAGATAGCGGAACATCAGCCCCTGCCAGTCGCGCTTCACCGCCTTGGGCGCTTCGGCATAGCCATAGCCGGGCATATCGACGATCGAGAGCCGGCCTTCGCCCACCTGGAAAAAATTGAGCTGCCGCGTCCGCCCCGGCGCCTGGGCGACGCGGGCGAGGGCAACCTGCCCGGTCAAGGCGTTGATAAGGGTCGATTTGCCGACATTCGACCGTCCGGCAAGCGCGATCTCGATTCCGGTCGCGTCGAGCAGCCCCTCCACCGTCTGCGCCGCATGGACGAACCGAGTGCCGCGCGCGAACAGGAGCCGACCGGCTTCGAGCAGTTCCGCCTCGTCCATCCCGGCGTCTCAGACCTTGGCGTCGGCGGGGTGGCGCGGATGATGCTGGAAATTGCGCATGATGAGCCATTGCTGGATCAGCGTGAGCGTGTTGTTGACGCAGTAGTACAGCACCAGCCCCGCCGAGAACCGGCCGAGCATGAAGGTGAAGATCACCGGCATGAACTGCATCATCTTGGCCTGGGTGGGATCGGGCGGCGGCGGGTTGAGCCGCTGCTGACCCCACATGGTCAGGCCCATGATGATCGGCAGCACGCCGAGATGCAGGAACGGCGAGATCGTGCCCGGATGGAATGGAATCAGCCCGAACAGGTTGAAGATGTTGGTCGGATCTTCCGCCGACAGGTCGTGAATCCACAGGATGAACGGGGCATGGCGCATGCCGATGGAAATGAAGATCACCTTATAGAGCGAGAAGAAGATCGGGATCTGCAGCAGCATCGGCAGGCAGCCGGCCGCCGGATTGACGCCCTCGGCCTTGTAGAGCGCCATGATCTCCTTCTGCTGCTGGACCTGATCGTCCTTGAACCGTTCGCGCAGCGCCTGCACCTTCGGCGTCACCGCGCGCATCTTGCCCATCGAGCGATAGGAGGTGCGCACCAGCGGGAACAGCACCACCTTGAGCAGCACGGTGAACACGATGATGGACACGCCGAAATTGCCGAACACTTTGGCGAAATAATCGAGGGCGAGGAAGATCGGCTTGGTCAGGAAAAAGAACCAGCCGAAATCGATCGCCTTCTCGAACAGCGGTATCCGGTATTTGTGCTGATACGCGTTCAGGATATGCAGCACTTTCGCGCCGGCGAAGACGTGCAGCGTGGTTTGCGCGGCCGCACCCGGCGCGGCATCGACCGGCTTCGCCGTCATGTAATCGACCTGATACGCGGCATCCTTCGGATGACCGGGGCGCGGCAGATAGCGATAGGCGCCGGTCATCTCGGTACCCTGGCTCGGGATCAGCGCGGTCAGCCAGTATTTGCCGGTGATGCCGGCCCAGCCGCCGATATCAGTGTCCTGGAACGCGGTTCCCGCCCGCCGCTTCGCGTTCGAGCGGACATCCACATAGCTCATCTCGTGCAGCGTGCCCTTGAACGTGCCGATCGGGCCTTTATGGAGGATGTAGGTGCCCTCGATGGACGGCAGATAGTCGCGGCGGATGCGCGACCAGGGGAATACCTCGATCTTGGCGCCGGTCTGGTTCACCACGCGCTGCTGCACGGTGAACATGTAGTCCGAATCGATGGCCATCAGCAGTTGGAAGGTCACGCCGGCGCCGTTGTCCCAGGACAAGGTGACGTCGTGACCGGGCGCCAGCACGCCGCCCGAGCTAGTCCACAAGGTTTTCGGCCCCGGCACGGCGAGGTTCGAGCCGGGTGCCGCATCCCAGCCGAATTGCACGTAATAGGGTTTCGTGCCCGACGAACGCGACAGCAGCCGCACCAGGGGCGAGGTTTTCGCGACGGTTTTGTGGTAATGCGTGAGGACCAGATCGTCGAGCCGGGCGCCGAGCAGGCTCATCGAGCCCTTGACCGAGGGCGCGTCGATCACAAGGCGCGGTGCCGCCGCCGTCTTGGCGCTGGCGGCCGCGCCGGCTTCGGCGGGAGCGCCCGGTGCCGCGCTGGGCGGTGCCGAAGTCTGGTTCGTGATCGCGTGAACCGCCGGGCGCGGCGGCGGCTTGGGCAGGAAATACCCGCCCAGGACCTGGAAGATCACCAGGATCGCAAGCGAGATCGAGATCGCGTAGAGCAGGCGTCGGTTATCCATTGCGGGTCATTTCGTCTCGGGACATGGTGGTCGCGGGCGGCACCGGGTCGTGACCGCCGTCGTTCCAGGGGTGACAGCGCAGAATCCGCCGCGCGGCGAGCGCCGCGCCGCGCACGGCGCCATGGGTGGCGAGCGCATCCATCGCGTAGGCGCTGCAGGACGGGTAAAACCGGCACTGACCGCCAAGAACCGGCGAAAGAGCCAGTTGATAGGCGCGCACGAAGCCGCGAAGCGTGCGGGCGGCGGGGGTCACGAGGATGCTCCCGTGCCGTGGTCTCCGGCGAAGGACTGGTCCAGCACCGCGCCGAATGCGCTGCACAGCGCGGCGAAATCGATGCCGGCGGTGTCCTTGCGCGCGATCAGAACGAGATCGGCGCCGGCAATCGCGCGGCCCGCCATCGCGCGTTCGGCGAGTTCGAGGCGGACCATCGCGCGGAGGCGGCGCCGGGCACGGTTGCGCTGCACCGCGTTGCCCACTTTGCGGCTCGCGGTGAAGCCGATGCGCGGGGTGGCGTCCGGTTCGGTCCGCAGCACCTGA
Source organism: Acidiphilium sp. AL (assembly GCF_025499445.1). Classification (NCBI taxonomy): domain Bacteria; kingdom Pseudomonadati; phylum Pseudomonadota; class Alphaproteobacteria; order Acetobacterales; family Acidocellaceae; genus Acidiphilium; species Acidiphilium sp. AL. Next base: position 51,125 of record NZ_JAIMBZ010000019.1, on the reverse strand, counting down.
ATCACGAAGCCGGGGCGGGCGATCTTGCGCCCACGCGCGGCGGCGCGCAGGAAATCGGCGCGTTTCGGCAGGGCGTCATGCGTCGCGCGCGGCATGGGCGTGGGCCGGGTCGGTTCGGAGGCGTGGCACGTCCGCCAGCCGGTCAGGCCGACAGGCGCTTGCGGCCCTTCGCGCGGCGGTTGGCCAGAACCTTGCGGCCGCCGACGGTTTCCATCCGCGAGCGAAAACCATGGCGGCGCTTGCGGACGAGTTTGGAGGGTTGATAGGTGCGCTTCACGGTCTCTACTCCAAGGATTCTCGAGATAGTCGATCGGTTAATGCGGGCAGGCGAATGGACAAACGAAGACGAAGCCGCGATCCGGCAGGAGCGGCTTCATCAAGAGACGCCCTCATAGGCAGTGACGCGTGCCGCGTCAATGAAGCGCGGACCAAACACGGCTTGCTCAAACGCCCGCCGGCCGTGCAAACTGCCGTGATGGCGATAAAGCGTTTCGACCGGGACCGCACCGTGCTTGCCCTGCAGGGCGGCGGCGCGCATGGCGCCTTCGCCTGGGGCGTGCTGGATGCGCTGATCGAGGCCGGTTTCCGTTTCGACGCGGTCTGCGGCGTCTCGTCCGGCGCGCTTCTCGCGGCCATGGCGGTGCAGGGGCTGGTGTGCGGCGGAGCGGACGGGGCACGCACGGCGATGGCGCAATTCTGGGAGCGGGTGGGTGCGGCCAACGTGTTCGCGCCGCTCTCCGACCAGCTCGACCGCTGGGTGCCCGGTTTCGGGATCGGCCGCGACTTCGGCAATACCCTGGCGATGCAGGGCATGGCGGCGGCGCTCAACCTGTTCGGCGCGGCGCCGTTCAATCCGCTCGGGCAGAATCCGCTGCGGCCGATCCTGACCGATCTGCTCGACCGCGAAGCCTTGGCCGATCCGGCGGCACCGCGCCTGTTCGTCGCCGCGACGGCGGTGGAAACCGGACGGGCGCGGATTTTCACCAACCGGGAGATCACCGTGGAGGCGCTGCTTGCCTCGTCCTGCCTCCCGGCGGTCTTTCCCGCGGTGACGATCGACGGTGTGGCTTATTGGGATGGCGCCTATTCCGGAAATCCGCCGCTGGCGCCGCTGCTTGCGCTCGATCCCGACCTGCTCGTGCTGATCCGCGCGCAGAGCCGGACGCGCGCCGGGGTGCCGAGCCAGCCCGCGGACATCCTCAATCGGATACAGGAAATCGCCTTTCAGACCGCGATCGAGGCGGAATGCGCCTGCCTGCCGCCGGGGCTCGATTTCGTCGAATATACGGCCGATCAGGCACTTGTCGGGCTGGCGCCGGAATCGCGGTTCAATGCCGACCGTGCCTTTCTCGACCGGCTGTTCGCGGCGGGACGCGCCGCCGGCCAGACCGTGGAGACGGTCTGATCGCCCCGCTCCGCACGATGGGCCGGCTTCGCTACGGCCTCTCGGCGCGGCTGCTCTGGCTGACTGTGGCGGTGACCCTGATCGTCGAGGTGATGATCCTGTTGCCCAGCCTCGGACGGGAACGGACCGAGTGGCTGACCAACCGTATCACCGAGGCGCATCTTGCCGCGCTCACCGTCTCGACCGCGCCGCACGGCGTGGTCGATCTGTCCACCCGCAACGAATTGCTGCGCCTGTCGGGCACCGAGGCGATCCGGCTGATCGAGGACGGGCGGAGCATCATGGTGCTGCCGCCGCGCGGCACGGTGCGGCCGGGTGCCGCGATCGACATCGCGGATGAGACGCTGATCGGTTCGATGATGCGTGCGGTCGGGGTGCTTCTGGGGCTGGAGCCGCGCGACATCCTGGTTTCGGCGCCGAGCCCGCTGCAAAAAGGCGTGATCGTGCAGATCGTGGTCCGCAACGCCATGCTCGCGCGCCATCTGCGCCGCTATGCCGCGCATATCGCGGCATTGTCCCTGGCGATCGCGCTGCTGACCGGGCTGATGGTGTATCTGATGCTCGACCGGGTGCTTGTTTTGCCGATGCGCCGCCTGACCGACAGCATCGCGACCTTCCGGGCCGATCCCGAGCACGCCGCACCCCTGGCCGTGCCGTCCGAGAGACGGCACGGCGATGATGAGATCGCGCTGGCGGCGCGGGAACTCGCGGCGATGCAGACCGAGCTGCGCGCCGCCCTCTGGCGCAATGCGCGGCTCGCGGCACTCGGCACCGCCGTCGCCAAGATCAGCCACGATCTGCGCAACATCCTGTCCTCTGCCCTGCTGGTGGCCGACCGGCTCTCCGGCAGTACCGATCCGGCGACGCGGCGCGCGGCGGCGACCCTGCTCGGCGCGGTGGAGCGTGCGACCGAGCTGGTCACCAGGACGCTGACTTTCGCGCGGGAGGGACCGCCGGCGCTGCTGCGCGCGTCGTTCCCGCTCGCCGCGCTGGTGGAGGAACTGGCGGAGCAGATCCGCCCGCTGGCCGGCGGGCTCGCGGTGGAAAACGTTATTCCGGGCGATCTGGCGCCGAAGCTGGATCGCGCCCAAATCTACCGGGCGCTGTTCAATCTGATGCGCAACGCCGCCGAGGCGGGGGCGCAGCGGCTTTCGGTCCGGGCGCGCTGCGAGGCCGCTCTGCTGATCATCGACATCGAGGATGATGGACCCGGATTGCCGGAACAGGCGCGCGCCAATCTGTTCCGGCCGTTCACCGGCTCGGCGCGGCGCGGCGGTACCGGGCTCGGGCTTGCCATCGCGCGCGACCTGATCCGCGCCCATGGCGGCGAACTCGATCTGATCGGCACGGGGGCGACCGGCACGCTGTTTCGCATCACCGTGCCGAACGAGGGTAGCTGAGGCCTCTGGCTTGGTTGCCTGTTCTTGTCTATGCCGGCGCGATGAGAGAACTGGACGATTATCCGATTGCCGTGATCGACGACGATTACGGCGCCTCCACCGCCGGGGCGCGGGTCATCCGCGCCTTGGTTGCCGCCTTCGAGGCGCGCGGCCACCGGGTGCTCGCGGGCCTCGGTGTCGATGACGCGCGGGCGGGACGGGTGCTCTATACTGGCCTGTCCGCCGTGCTGGTTTCGATCGACGGTTTTGCCGATCGCGATGCGCTGATCGAGGCGTTGGACCGGATCGTTTCGCTGGCCTTGGCGCGGGCGCCGGACCTGCCGGTGTTTCTGTATGGCGAACGCCGCATGCCGGACGATCCGCCGGTCGAGCTGATGGAGCGGATCGACGGCTATCTCTATCTGCACGAGGACACGCCCGGTTTCATGGCGGGCTATGTGTCGAGCGCGATCCATCGCTATCTCGACGCGATGCTGCCGCCCTTCTTCAAGGCGCTGGCGCGCTATACCGATGCCGCGAAATATTCCTGGCACACGCCGGGCCATGGCGGCGGAGTCGCGTTCATGCGCTCGCCGGTCGGCCAGGCGTTCCATCGGTTTTTCGGCGAGACGGCCTTGCGCGCGGATTTGTCCGTTTCGGTGCCGGAACTTGGGTCGTTGCTCGATCATGCCGGTCCGGTGCGCGAGGCGGAGCGCGAGGCGGCGCAGAGTTTCGGCGCGGATTCGACCTTTTTCGTGACCAACGGCACGTCGAGCGCGAACAAGATCGTCTGGAGCGGGCTGGTGGGGGCGGGCGATACCGTCCTGGTCGATCGCAACTGCCACAAATCGATCGTCCATGCGCTGATCATGACCGGGGCGCGGCCGATCTATCTGCTGCCTAGCCGCAACGAGTACGGCATCATCGGCCCGATCCCGCGCCGGCAGTTCGATGTGGCGGCGCTGCGCGAGCGCGCCGGCGGGCGCATCCGGCTCGCCACCGTCACCAACTCGACCTATGACGGGCTGTGCGTCAACGCCGATGTGGTGAAAACCGCGTTGGCGCCGATCACCGATGCGATCCATTTCGACGAAGCGTGGCTTGCCCAGGCGCGGTTCCACGAATTCTACCGGAACTTCTTCGCGATGAGCGACGGCGCGGGGCCGGTGGAACCGCTGGTGTTCTCCACCCAGTCGACCCATAAGGTGCTCGCCGCGTTTTCCCAGGCGTCGATGGTGCATCTCAAGGAAGGCACCAAGCTCCGGCTCGACCCCGATCGGTTCAACGAAGCCTTCATGATGCATTCCAGCACCTCCCCCTGGTATGGCATCATCGCCTCGTGCGATGTCGCGGCCCGGATGATGCGCGGGGCCGCCGGCCGCACCCTGGTCGATGAAACCCTGCGCGAGGCTGCCGCGTTCCGCCGCAGCGTTGCATCGCTCGGCGAAGCGTTCGCGGCGCGCGGCGACTGGTGGTTCAAGCTGTGGGAACCGGACGGTGCCGGGCTCGATCAGGATGGCTGGACGCTGAAGCCGGGCGAGTCGTGGCACGGCTTCGAGGATATTACCGACGGTTTTACGCTCCTCGATCCGATGAAGGTGACGATCCTTTGTCCCGGTATCGACGCCGGGACCGGGATTCCGGCGCCGATCGTGGCAAAATTTCTCTGGTCGCGCGGCATCGTGGTGGAAAAGATCGGCACCTACCACTTCCTGATCCTGTTCACTCTCGGCGTCTCGCGTGGCAAATGGAGCAATCTGGTCACCGAGCTGCTCGCCTTCCGCGCCCATTACGAGGCTAACACGCCGCTTGCCGACGTGATGCCCGAACTGGTGCGCTCCTCACACGCCTATGAGCGGATGGGGCTGCGCGATCTCTGCGCCGCCCAGCATGTGGTGTATCGCGCGGGCAGGGTGCTCGCGATCCAGAACGCGATGTTTGCCGAACTCCCGGAACCGGCGATGACGCCGCAGCAGGCGCACGCCGCGCTTGCCGGCGGGCGCGTGGAGCAGGTGCCGCTCGATGCGCTCGAAGGCAGGGTGCTCGCGCGCATGGTGGTGCCCTATCCGCCGGGGATTCCGCTCATCGTGCCGGGCGAGCGCGTGTCATCGCCGCTGATCGTCGAGTATCTGCGCTTCGCCGCCGCCTGGGATCGCCAGTTTCCCGGCTTCGAGACCGATATCCATGGTGTGCGCAAGGACGAAAACGGCGACTATTTCCTCGATTGTGTAATGGATTGATCGCCCGCCAGATTTTCGAGGATCGGGCAGTCCGGCCGGTCGTCGCCATGGCAATGCGCGGCGAGGTGGCGCAGCGTCGCGCTCATTGCGCGCAGGGCGTCCGCCTTCGCCTCCAGCACCGCGATCTGCGACAGCGCGATCGCCTTCACCTCGGCGGATGGACGGTTGCGGTCGCGCCAGAGGGCGAGCAATGCGCCGATATCGGCGATCGAGAAGCCGAGTTCGCGGGCGCGATGGATGAAGCCAAGCTCGTGGATCAGCCGCGGATCGTAAAACCGGTAATTGTTCTCGGCCCTGGTGGGCGGCGCGATCAGCCCGATCGACTCGTAATGGCGGATCATTTTCGCCGAAACGCCGCTGCGCGCGGCGGCTTCGCGAATGGTGACGACGGATTTCATGACGCTTGCCCTCGCCAGCGCCGCAACAGAAGTGCGTTGCCGAGCACCGAGACCGAGGAGGCGGCCATCGCGGCGCCCGAAACCATCGGGTTGAGCAGGCCGAACGCGGCGAGCGGAATCCCGATCACATTGTAGATGAACGCCCAGAACAGCCCCTGCCACAATGTGCGCCGTACCCGCCGCGCGAGCGCCAGCGCATCGGCGACCAAACGCGGATCGTCGCGCAGCAGAACGATCGGTGCGGCATCCAGCGCGGTATCGACGCCGCTGCCGATGGCGATGCCGAGATCGGCTTCGGCCAGGGCCGCCGCGTCGTTGATGCCGTCGCCGACCATGGCCACCACCCGCCCCCGATCGCGCAGTGCCTTGATTTCGGCGCGCTTGCGGATCGGATCGGCCTCCGCGATCACGTCATCGAGGCCGAGATCGCGGGCGAGCGCGCGGGCGGCGCCCTGGTTGTCGCCGGTCAGCAGCATCACCGTGCAGCCGAGCGCGCGCACCGCGACGACAGCGTCGCGCGCGTGCAGCCGCGCCGTGTCCGCGAAGACGAGGACGCCGAGCAAGGTGCCGTTCTCGCGCAGCAGGAACGAAAGCGTTGTGCCGTCGCGCTCGATTTTTGCCGTAAGTGCCGCCAGCGCGGCGGTGTCCGCTCCGGTTTCGGTAGCGAGTCGGGCATTGCCGAGGAGCAGAATCTCACCCTCGACCGTGCCGCGGACGCCGCGCCCGGCGATGACCGAGACCTGTTCGGCTGGTGCCGCATCGGGCAACGCGTCCCGCAACGCGCGGGCGAGCGGATGGGTTCCGGTCGCCGACAATGCCGATGCCAGCGCGCGGATCCAGGATTCGGCGATGCCTGGCATCGGTTGTACCGCGACGAGTTCCGGCTTGCCTTCGGTCAGCGTACCGGTCTTGTCGAACACCACGGTATCGACGCGATGCGCCGCCTCCAGCACCACCGCGTCGCGGATCAGGATGCCGTGCCTAGCCGCGACCCCGGTGCCGGTGACGATCGCCGCCGGGGTGGCGAGGCCCAGCGCACAGGGGCAGGCGATCACAAGCACGGACACGGCGGCGATCACCGCGGTCGAGGTCGCGGCACCCGCCAGCAGCCAGCCCGCGAGCGTGGCCAACGCGATCAGCAGAATGACCGGGACGAACCATGCGGCGATAGTGTCCGCCAGGCGCTGGATCGGCGGTTTCGACGCCTGCGCGTCCTCGATCAGCCGGGCCATCCGGTCGATCATCGACTGCCCCGGCTCGGCCACCACGGTCAGGCGCAGCGCGGTATCCTGTGCCAATGCGCCGGCCATGACCGTGGCGCCGGCTTCGCGCAGCACCGGCAGCGCCTCGCCGGTGATGTGCTGTTCGTCGAACAGCCCGGCACCGTCGTTGATCCGCGCATCGGCCGGCACCCGCTCGCCGGGCCGGACTTCGATGACATCGCCGGGAGAGAGTGCGGCGACGGCCAGGTCCGCGACGCCATCGCGGGTGACGCGATGCGCGATGTCCGGCCGGAGTGAGGCGAGGGCGCCAACCGAGCGGGCGGCGCTGCGCTTTGCCCGATGTTCCAGATATTTGCCGAGGCGGATCAGCGTGATCACCACGGCGGAGGCTTCGAAATAGAGCGGACCGCGCTGCGCCGCGAAATCGAAGACCGACAGCCCATAGGCCGCCGACGTGCCGATCGCCACCAGCACATCCATCGAGCCGGTGCCGGCGCGCAGGCTTTTCCAGCCGGCGACGTAGAAGCGCAGGCCGGGGCCGAACTGCACGATGCTGGCGAGCGCCAGCATCAGGCCGCCGGGCAGGGCGATGGCGCCGCCGCTCAGCATCGGCAGCAACAATGGAGCAGAGGCGAGGGCGGCGATGCCGAGCATGGCAGCGTCGCGCGAAATCTCTTTTGTCTCGGCCTGGGGTTCGGCGGCGGTGCGCGGCCGCGCGCCGTAGCCGGCCTTGGCCACCGCCGCGATCAGGGCAACGTCCGTCACGCCGGCGGCTGCCTCGATCCGCGCGGATTCGGTCGCGAGATTGACCGCGACCGAGGCGACGCCCTCGATCCGTTTCAGCGATTTCTCGACTCGTGCGACGCAACTCGCACAGGTCATGCCCTCGATGGCGAGGTCGTGGACCATTTTTGTGGCTGGGGGATGATAGTCGGTGGCGATATCGGCCATGGGATGGTCTCCTGTCCCACCCTTATATAAGTTTCCAATCATGGGAAGGTCAAGCTTGACCTTCCGATAATGGGAAGCCTTATGGTTCAGGCATAACCGGAATCACCATCAGGAGTGTGCCATGACACGTTTCAAAGTCCCGGATATGGAATGCAATGCCTGCGTCGCGTCCATTACGAAGGCGGTACAGAAGATCGATGCGAAAGCCGATGTCGCTGCCGATCTCGCGGGACGCGAAGTCGCCATCGCCTCGACCGCGACGCCGCAGATGCTACGCGCCGCGATCGAGGCGGCGGGATTTACCGTCGGTCGATCGCCAAAATATGAGTAGATCGTGATCGGCATGTACCGATCGCGATCTACTCGGTGGCCTGGTGCTGCTGGGCGACCACGAGATACACCGCCGGCAGCACGAACAAGGTGAACAGCGTGCCGATCGCGAGGCCGCTTGCGATCACCATGCCCATATTGTAGCGCGCGGCGGCGCCGGCCCCGGTCGCGATGATCAGCGGCGCCACGCCCAGCACCATCGCTGCCGTGGTCATCAGGATCGGGCGCAGCCGGATGCCCACCGCGTGTTCGATCGCCTGCCGCTTGGTCATGCCGGCCAACTGCGCCTCGTTTGCCACCTCGACGATCAGGATGCCGTGTTTGCTGATCAAGCCCATCAGGGTGACCAGGCCGACCTCGGTATAGATGTTCAGGCTCAGCCCGAAGCCGAGATAGATGAAGATCAAGGCGCCGGCGATCGACATCGGTACCGAGACCAGGATGATCAGCGGATCGCGGAACGAGTTGAACAGTGCCGCGAGAGCGAGGAAGATCACGATCACCGCGAAGCCGAAGGTTGCGAGAAACCCGCTGCGCTCCTGGATGAACTGGCGCATCGGGCCGCCGTAATCGATTTCGTAGCCCGAGGGGAGAGTTTGCTTCGCGATGGCGTCGAGCACCTTGACCGCTTCGCCCGTCGACACGCCCGGTGCCGCGACACCTTCGATCGTCGCCGAGTTCAACTGCTGAAAGTGATTGACCGATTCCGGGATCACCTGGTTGGTGATCTTGGCGACGGAGCCGAGAGGAATCGGCACGCCGTTGATCGAGGTGATCGGATAGTCGAGCAATTGCACGACGTTCAGCCGGTTGATCTGCGAAACCTGGGGAATGACCTTATAGGAACGATCGTCGAGGCTGAAGTAATTCACATAGAGTCCGCCGAGCGCCTGCGACAGGGCGGCGCCCACCTGGCTCATGGTCAGGCCGAGATTGGCGGCCTTTGCACGGTCGATCGCCACCGTTGATTGCGGCTGGTCGATTTTGAGGTCGCTCTGCAGGAAGATGAATTTTCCCGATTTCAATGCGGCGGCCAGGACTTTCTGCGCGACCCCGTTCAGTACACCGAACGAATTGGTGGTCTTCAGCACGAACTGCACGGGCATGCCCTGCGAACCGGGCAGCGATGGCGGCTGGAACGCGACCACCTGCTGGCCGGAGATTCCAGAGGCCACCTGATTCTGGATCGCCGTCTGCAACACCGTGGCGGATTTCGCGCGCTGGTCCCATGGCTTGAGCACCGCGCCACCGATCGACAAAGTGGGGGTTTCGAACTGGAATGTGTGCGCCACCGATTTGTGGCTCATCATTATCTGGTTGACTTCCTGGCCCCAGACCACTTTCTGCGCCAGGGTCGCGTTCGGGGCGGAGGTGGAGGACAGGATGACGACGCCTTGATCTTCCTGTGGCGCCAGTTCGCTTTTCGCGCCCGAGGCGAGAAAGTAGATACTCGCCAGAATGATTGCACCGAAAGTCAGCGTCACCGGGATGGTCGCAAGGCTGCCGCGCAGCAATCGCATATAGAGCCGGTGAACCTCGTCGAACCGCCGGTCGATGAAATGCACCAGCCTGCCTTCCCAGGATCGGTCTTCGCGCGAAATATGGCGCAGCATCCGCGAGGACAGCATCGGCGACAACGTCAATGCGATGATCGCCGAAATCGTCACCGCCGAGACCAGGGTGAAGGCGAATTCGGTGAACAGCGCCCCGGTGAGGCCGCCCTGGAAGCCGATCGGCACATAGACGGCGGCAAGCACCACCGTCATCGCGATGATCGGGTTGGCGAGTTCGGCTGCCGCCGCCATCGCTGCCTGCATGCGTGGTTCGCCATTGTCGAGATGCCGGTTGACGTTTTCGACGATGATGATGGCGTCGTCCACCACCAGCCCGATCGCGAGTACCAGGGCCAGCAGCGTGAGCAGGTTGATGGTGAAGCCGAGCATCAGCATTGCCGCGAAGGTGCCGATCAGCGATAGCGGAATCGCGACCACCGGAATGATCACCGAGCGCGGCGTGCCGAGAAACGCGAAGACGACGACGACGACGATGAGCAGGGCCTCGATCAGCGCCGCGATCACGTCATGGATCGACGCATTCACGAAGCTTGCCGAATTATAGACGATCGAGCCGTCCAGGCCGGAGGGCAATTGCGCCTGGATCTGCGGAAACCGCTGCTCCACGCCGTGAACGACCGAGATCAGATTCGCCCCCGGTGCAACCTGGATGCCGATATAGACGCCAGGCTTGCCGTCGAACGCGACCTCGGCATCATAGGTATCCGAGCCGAGTGTCACATGCGCGACGTCGCCGAGGCGGACGATCGCGCCATTCGACTGTTTGATAATCAGGTTGCGGAACGCGGCTGCGCTGTGCAGGCTGGTCGAGGCGGTCAGCGAGGTCTGCGTCATCGTGCCTTTGGAATTGCCGAGCGCGCTGATGAAGTCGTTGCCGGCGAGCGCGTTATAGACATCGCTCGCGGACAGTCCGTAGGCGGCGAGCTTGGCCGGATCCATCCAGACGCGCATCGCGAAGTTCTGCGCGCCGAGAATTTCCGCGGTCTGCACGCCCTGCACCGATTGCAGTTGCGGCTGCACCACCCTGGTCAGATAGTCGGTGATCTGGTTGGGCGACAGCACCTTGCTCTTGAAACCGATATACATCGCATCGAGCTGCTGGCCGACCTGCAGCTTGAGCTGTGGCTGCTGGGTGCCGCTCGGCAACTGGTTCAGCACCGACTGGACTTGTGCCTGAATTTCGGTGAGCGCCTGGTCCGGGTTGTAGTTCAGCACGAGATAGATGGTGATCGTACTGGTGCTGGCCTGGCTCGCTGAGGTCATGTAGTCGATGCCGTTGACCTGGGCGACGGCGTGCTCGATCGGCGTGGTGACGAACCCGGCCATGGTGTTCGGATCGGCGCCCGGATAGGTCGTGGTGATGGTGATGGTCGCGTTCTCGGTCTTCGGATATTCGAGAACCGGCAGCGCGCCGACGGCCTTCAATCCGAGCACGAGGATGACCGCGCTGACGACGATCGCCAGAACCGGCCGCCTGATGAACAGGGAGGTGAAATTCTTCATGGTGCGGTTCAGTGGTTCGGAACGGTCGGGGCAGGATTATTCGGAGGTAGGGTCTTGTTGTTGATCGTGACTGGCGTGCCGTTGCGCAATTTCACCTGGCCGGCGACGACGACCTGATCGCCGGCCGCGATGCCCTTGGTGATCGCGACCTGATCGCCGCGCGTCTGCCCGAGGGTCACGAAAACCTGCTGTGCGTGAAGCGAGGGCTGGGCCTTGCCACTTTTGGCCTGGGCGCCGGGCTTGACCGGGTCGGCGGCGCTGCCCTTGTCGGGAACCGCCAGAAACACCGTGTCGCCATAAGGATTATAGGCGATCGCGGTCTGCGGCAGGGTGACGAGTTCCTCCGGCGCACCGACATCGATCGCGACACGGGCGAACATGCCCGGCCGCAGCTCTTCATGCGGATTGGTCAGGCTCGCGCGAACCTGGATCATCCGCGTCGTCGTGCTCACCGCCGAATCGATCGCGATGATCTTGCCGGGAAAGCCGGTGCCACCGAAGGCGTTGACGGTCACCTTTACCGGCATTCCAAGGCGAATTGTCCGCAGGGTGGATTGCGGCAGGTAGAAATCGATATCGATCGGGTTGAGTTCCTGCAGCGAGGCGATGGTGGTTCCGGCGGCGAGATATTGCCCGAGATCGACCTGACGGATACCGATGCGTCCCGAGAACGGCGCGCGGACATGTTTTTCCGCCATCAGTGCCAACTGGCTTTTCACCTGCGCTTCGGCACTGGCAAGGTTGGTCCGGTCGATATCGACGGTCTGCATGCTCACCGCCTGCGCGTGGAACTGAGCGAGATCGCGCTGATAGGTGGTGCGATCGAGCGCCGCCGTCGCCTGCAACTGGGCGAGCAGGGCCTTGTCGTTGTTCGGCCGCAGCGTGAGGAGCACCTGGCCTTGCTTGACGTCCTGGCCGGAGCGGAACCGGATCGTGTCGACGATGCCGCTCACCTCGGCGGACAGATTGGCCCCCTGCTCGGCGATCAGGCTGCCGGTCGCTTTCATTTCGGGCTGGAACGAGGTTTTCGCCGCCACCATGGTCGCGACCGTCTGCGGCGGGTTCTTCAGCGTGGCGAGGAACTTGCCGATCATGATGGTACGGAACGCGCCGAAGCCGAAGATCAGGAACAGCACGATGCCGACGAGAATCAGCATGACGACCATTCGCCTCACCGTCGAGGGGCGCTTCACCTTGATCCGGTCGGGACCGGCGCCGTTGCCGGGGTCATTCATCGCTTGTGCCGTCATGGCAAAACTCCACAGCAGGTTCGTACATCGTGCGCGATATCCTGGCGATTCCACCAGCCGCCGCCGAGCGCCTGGAACAGGGCGGCGGTGTCGGCGTAGCGCTGCGCACTCGCCTTGATCCGGGCGATCACGGCGGTCTGATAGGTTTGCTCGGCGGTCAGAACCGCGGTGTAGGGAACGCCGCCGAGGCGGTACTGACGTTCGATGACCGCGAGGCTGGCCTTGGCCGAGGCTTCCGCCGTGGTGTCGGCGGCGAGGGTCGACGCATCGTATTGCAAGGCGAGCAGCGTGTCAGACACGTTCTGGAACGCCAGTACCACGGTGTTCTGATAATTCGCCGCCGCTTCCCGCATCGTCGCGATTGCCGCGCGACGCTTATAAAGCAGCGTGCCGCCTTCGAAAAGCGGCTGGGTCACCCCCGCCGCGAGGTTCCACAAGAGCGTTTGCGGCGTGAACAGCGACGCCGCCGACAGCGCTTCGTGCCCGACCCCGGCCGACAGCGTGATCTGCGGCAGCATGTTCGCGGTCGCCACCCCTACCAGGGCGGTTTCTTCATGCAGCGTCGCCGCTGCTTCGCGGATATCCGGCCGCTGGCGGACCAGGTCGGAGGGTAAGCTGACCGGCAGGTGCCGCGGCAAAACGATGTCGGCAAGATCGAGATCGGGCAGGTGGAACTGGTCCGGCATCACGCCTTCATAGGCGGCGAGCTGGTTGCGCTCCTGGGCGAGCTGGCTTTGCAGCGGCGGCAGCGTCGCGCGGGTCTGGGCGAGCTGGGCTTCCTGGGTCAGAGCATTCGCCGCCGGAATTCCGCCCAGCGCCACCTGACGGCGCAAGATGCGCAATTCGCGTTCCTCGGCGGCGATGATTTGATCGGTCGCCTCGATCTGCGCCTTCAGCGACGCATCGGTCACCGCGGCGGTGACGATATTCGCGGTCAGCGCGAGATAGGTCGCTTCCAGCGCGAAACGCTGATTCTGGGCCTGGGCGCGCAGGTTTTCGACCTGCCGGCGCACGCCGCCGAAAATATCCGGCGCATAGGAGACCGAAACGCTCGCATTCAGCAAGGAAAACGGCGAAGCCCCCGACGATGCCGCGCCGGCCGCTCCCGCCCCGCCACTGCCCGAAACCCCGAACGGGCTGCGCTCCCGCGTTGCATTGAAACTGCCGCTGAGCGACGGGAAGAACGAGCCTTCCTGCGCGCGCACCGTATCCTGCGCCGCGAGCAGCGCGTTCTGCGCCGCGAGCAGGCTCGGGTTGTTGGCAAGCGCCGTCTTGATCAATAAGTCGAGCGAAGGCGAGTGGAACAGAGACCACCATTCGCCGCCGATCTTTTTCCCGAGCACCAGGGTTTGCGAAGCACCGCCGACGCCGGGGGCGGATACCGTGCGTGCGGGCAGGCGCTGCTCCGTATAGGAGGAGACCTGCGGCGCCTTGGGGGGATGATAGTTGGGACCGACCGCACAGCCGCTCAGCAAGGCGGCGCAGGCAAGCCCCACCGGCCGGAAAGGCCGGAGCAGCCGTGACGTGTTATGGATCATCATCTCGCTTGATACTTTTCGCGCCTACGAACCCCGGCATGCTGATCGATGCTGCCGGCAGCAGCGCGCTGAAGCCTCCTCATGTGCCGGGTGGAAACTATCGAGTTTTCGTGATCCGCGTCAAGAGGCGATTTCTTCTTGAAATCCGGCAGGTTCTCTGCGATCTCATTTTTGGCATATGATTGTTCGGATATGGCTGATTCTGATTCGATTGTTCTTTCAGGCCGGTTGCGATGCAAGCCGGCGGCGTCGCGTCGAAATTCCCGCGAGGGCATGAACGACGCCGAGCTGCGGCGCTGCGTCTTGATCAAGGCTGCCGAGCGGGTTTTTCTCAGGCATGGCTACCATGCGGCGACGATGGACGATGTCGCCGGTGCCGCCGGGATGTCGAAGCGCACGCTCTATCAGCTCGTGCAGTCGAAGGAAGAGCTCTTCACGGCGCTTCTCGCGCGGCACAACGAACCCTTCGACTTCTCGATCCATACCGAAGGGCGGACGCCCGAGGATGTGCTGTTCGACGTGCTGGCCCGCTGGGCGCATCACGTGCTGAGTCCGTCGACGGTTTCGCTGCTCAGGCTGATCATGGCTGAATACATCCACGGCAGGACCCTGTCGCGCCTGCTCGACCGCGAGAGCGCCAAGCCATGCAAGGATGTTCTTCAGGGCTTTCTTGCCGGTTGTGCGGCGGCCGGCACGCTCGATGTCCGCGACCCGGAAGAGGCGGCCCAGATGCTCTACGGAATGGCGATCGGTAAAATCCATATGCAGATGCTGCTCGGCATCGGCAAGACGCCAAGCAGGGTTGAGCTCGAAGCGCGAATCCGGCGCGCGATCTGCCTGTTTCTGCGCGGAACCTTGCCGCGTCACGCCGGAGGTTGCGGCCGCTCAGCCATTCGCGAAACGCTTCCATAGGCTGGGATCGGGCGGCGGGAGATCGCCGGTCTCGGTGCGCGCGTTGCGATCGAGCCAGTTCTCCGCCGGGGCGAGCAGGTCAGCATAGAGCGCGCCGCAGAGTCCGCGCGCCGCATGGCCTTGCCATTGTTCCGGCAGGAATGCGCCGGGCAGGCGCGGATCGCGCAAAATGATGCGGCGATAGTCGTGAATCAGCAGCGTGCGCGCGATCAGTGCGTCGCACGCATCCAATCGCCTCGTCTGCCGGGCGAGAGATTCGAACGCTTCGATGAACGATTGGTAGCGTTCGCCGAGCACCTCGAGCCGCCAGGCCTTGGCGGCGAGACGTTGCAGAGCCTCGGGCGTGGCGGTCGCGGTCAACGCGGTCACGCCTGCCGCGAATGACGGCGGAAGCGGCCGTTCGGGTGCGAGCATGACGCCCTGCCATGCGACGAAGCCGAGCTTCGCGAGGCGGTCGCGCGCAGCCTCGCGCGCTTCGCCCGGCTCGGACAGAACGATGGTAAGCCGGTGAACGCCCTGTCGGCGCGCCGGGCCGAAAATATGCCGTGCCGCCCGGATGAATTCGCCGCTGCGCGCGGGGCCGATCCGGTAGAAACTGGCGCGGCTCTGTCTTGTCGCGACCAGCCAGCCATCGGCGGCGAGGCGCGACACCGCCGTGCGCACCACACCTGAGCCGATCCCGATCGCCGCGCACAGTTCGATGATGGTCGACAGAGCGACCGCGCCGCCGCGCGGCAGGATGGCATCGCCGAACAGAGTGACGATCAGCGAGCCGGTATGTGAGGGCTGCTCTTGCAATCGGGCGAGGATGGCGGCGACATGAGCGTTCATGCGCCGATAACAGCGCAATCCATCGCCCCACGCCAGCCGCCATCGGAGACCGAAGATGATCGGAGCCCTGTCCCTGCTGCTCGTCTGCCAGTTGATCGGCACCATCGTCGCCCATGCGGCGGGCTGGCCGATTCCGGGCCCGGTGCTGGGGCTGGTTCTGCTCCTCGGGCTGCTGATCCGGCGCGGCGGGCCGCCGCCGCCGGTGCACGACACCGCGCAGGGGTTGCTGAAACAGCTCGGGTTGCTCTTCGTTCCGGCCGGCGTCGGCATCGTCAACGAGCTGCACGTGCTGCGCACCGACGCACTGGCGATCGCCGTCGCGATCCCGGTGTCCACCCTGCTGGCGCTTGGCGTCACCGGCACGGTGATGCAACTTCTGGCGCGCGGGGATCGCTGATGCACGCGTTCGCCGGAGGCGATCTCTATCATGTCTGGGTCTATCTGCAGAGCGGCCCGCAGCTCGGCCTGGTCGCGACGCTGCTGGTCTGGCAGGGGGCGACCTCGCTCGACCGGCGCACCGGCCATGCGGCGTGGTCCAACCCGATCATGGTTTCGATCGCGGTGCTGGCGGTGCTGCTGCTGATCACCGGCACCTCGTATCGCGCCTATTTCCGTGGCGGGCAGTATGTCCAGTTCCTGCTCGGTCCGGCCACGGTCGCGCTCGCGGTGCCGATGTATGCGAATTTCGTGACGATGCGGCGCAACCTGCTGCCGATTCTGGTCGCTCTGATCGCCGGATCGGTCACCGCCTCGGTGTCCGCCATGGTCATCACCCATTGGCTCGGCGCGCCGCGCGCGGTGGTGATCTCGATGGCGCCGAAATCCGTGACCACACCGATCGCGATGGGAATTTCCCAGGATCTGGGCGGGATTCCGTCGCTGACCGCGATTTTCGTGCTGCTGACCGGCGTGTTCGGCGGGCTGGTCTGTCTGCCGTTTTTCCGGCTGCTTCGGATCGGAGATCGTCGCGCTCAGGGTCTTGCCGGCGGCACCGGCGCGCATGGGCTGGCCACCGCGCGGCTGCTGCTGGAGAGCGAAACAGCGGGCGCGTTCGGCGCGCTGGCGATCGGGCTCAACGGGCTGATCACCGCGATCCTCGCACCTCTGTTGGTGAGATTTCTAGGGTTCTGAGCCGAAGCCGATATCCTCGATCCCCGGATGATCGGCGGGACGCGGCCCTGCCGGCCAGCGGAACCGCCGCTCCGCCTCGCGGATCGGCTTGTCGTTGATGCTCGCCTCGCGCCGCCGCATCAGTCCGTTCGCGTCGAACTCCCATTGCTCGTTGCCATAGGCGCGGAACCAGGTACCGCTGTCGTCGTGATATTCATACTGAAAGCGCACGGCGATACGGTTTTCGTGGAACGCCCAAAGGCTCTTGACCAAACGATAATCCAGCTCGCGCGCCCATTTGCGGGCGAGGAACTCGACGATCGCCGCGCGACCGGTGAAGAATTCGCACCGGTTGCGCCAGGCGCTGTCCTTGGTATAGGCGCCGGCGACGCGAACCGGGTCGCGGCTGTTCCAGGCATCCTCCGCGGCGCGGACTTTTTTCAGCGCCGCTTCGCGATCGAAGGGCGGGACGGGCGGTCGTGTTTCGGTCATGCGGCGTGTCCTGCAAGTTTCTTGGT
Source organism: Acidiphilium sp. AL (assembly GCF_025499445.1). NCBI lineage: Bacteria > Pseudomonadati > Pseudomonadota > Alphaproteobacteria > Acetobacterales > Acidocellaceae > Acidiphilium > Acidiphilium sp. AL. The sequence goes on along the minus strand of NZ_JAIMBZ010000019.1, from coordinate 33,963 downwards.
GAAGATCAAGGCATCGACCAATGTTCCATCGGGCAGGCCGCCGCCTTCCGGGATACGTCCGGCGCGTTGGTAATCTGCCCGATCGTAGAACGCCGGCGCTATGCCGTCATCGGATGTGAACAGATAGAGCCGCGTTTTGCCCCATTCGAAAGCGGCGCGTTCGGCGGCGGCGACCAGGGCGCCACCGATGCCATGACGACGAAACCTTGAATGCACCATCAGCTTGCCGAGTTCGGCGATATGCGGCTCCGTCTCACGCTTTTCCGCGAAGATCGCGACACAGCCGGCGATCTCGCCTTCGACGGATGCGGTGAAAACCAGGGCCTGTCCATTCCGTTCCACGTCGGCAAGCTCGTCGAAAACGGTGCGGGCGCGAGCCAGTGCGAGCGGCGCACGATACCCGAGCGAGCCACCATCCGCCACGCAGGCGATCAACAAATTCGCCAAAGCCTCCCGCCGGCCGGCGATGCCCGGCGCGGCCAGCCGCCCGATAAGAAATGCCGGGGCGTTCATCGAATGGCTCCGCAGAATTTTACGATTCGCGCGCAGGCTTCGGCCAGCGCGTCATCGGCGGCGGCGGTGGACAGGCGGATATGGCCCGTCATCGCGAAGGCGGAGCCGGGCACGGTCGCGACCAGGGCTTCTTCCAGCAGCGCCTCGGCGACATCGTCGTCGGTCGCGAGATGCCGGCCGGCCGGCGTGGTCCGGCCGGTCAGCCCGGCGATCGAGGGAAACGCATAGAACGCGCCTTCGGGTTTCGGGCAGTCGAGGCCGGGTGCGGCACTCAGCGCCGCCAGCACCAGATCGCGCCGGCGCCGATAAATGTCGCGCCGCTCGGCCAGCAGATCCTGATTCCCGTCAAGCGCCGCCACCGCGGCGGCCTGGCTGATCGTCGAAACCCCCGCAGTCGCGGTCCCCTGCACCAGCGTCATCGCCGCCAGCCAGTCGGCCGGGCCAGTGCAGAAGCCGAGCCGCCAGCCGGTCATGGCGTAGGATTTCGACACGCCGCTCATGGTCAGCACCCGCCCCGCGAGATCGGGAGCTTCCGCCGCCAGTGTGCGATAGCTACCATCAAAGATCAGATGCTCGTAGATATCGTCGGAAATCACGAGCACGTCGGGATGCCGCCGCAGCACGGCGGCGATCGCGCCCAGCATCGCCGTATCGGCCACCGCGCCGGACGGGTTGTTCGGATAGTTCAGCAGCAACAATTTCGTGCGTGGCGTGATCGCCGCCTCCAGCGCCGCCGCATCGAGCCGGAAGCCGGATGCGGTGGGGCAGGGGACGAACACCGGTACGCCGCCGGCGAATTCGACCACCTGGATATAGCCGGCCCAGCACGGCGCGGGGATCACCACCTCGTCGTCCGGCTCGATTACCGCCATCACGGCATTGAAAATCGCCTGCTTGCCGCCATTGGTGATCAGCACGTTTTTCGGCCCGACCGGCAGTTTCTGGTCGCGGGTGAATTTGCGGGCGACCGCCTCGCGCAGGGCCTCGGTGCCGGCGATCGGCGGATAGCGCGTCTGGCCGTCGAGCGCCGCGCGATACGCCGCCTCGATCACATGCGGCGGTGTTGGCAGATCCGGCTCGCCGATCGACAGCGAGATCACGTCGCGCCCGGCGGCACGCAGGGCGCGGGCACGGGCGGCCATGGCGAACGTGGCGGCGGGCTTGGTGCGGGCGATGCGGGCGGTGAAGCGGGTCATGCGCGAGCAGGACCATAACGGGCGCGCTCGATCAAGCCGGATAGTCTAATGCCGGTCGATGAGAGCCGACAATTCGGCGATCGACTCGGCAATCGTGCGGCCTGCGGTGTCGAGCCTGATCGGCGGGCGGTCCCAGGGTTCGGTTTCGGCGGCTTGCCTGCCTACGCTTGCCCAGTCGGGTGCCGACAGACCGGGGATGTCGATGGACCTTGTTTCGACGCGGCGCCGGTGTTCCGACTGATCGGAGCAGATTAATTCGATTTCGATCAACGATGCCCCCGCCGCCAGTGCGGTCGCGCGGAAAGCCTTGCGGGTTATCATCAGCCGGTTGGTCGAATCGGCAACGACGATGCGGCCAAGGCGCAGATTGTCCAGAGTCAGCGCATAGGCCGCGACATAGCCGGCCGGCCCGACATCGCCCATGACGCCGTTCGCGTCGCGGATTGCCTGCTCGATCGTGTCGATCCGCAGATAGACCGCTTCCCGCTCGCGCGCGATCGCCTTCGCGAGAGTGCTTTTTCCGGTGCCGGGCAGTCCGGCAACCACGATGAGCATGACGGCTCAGATGACCATCGTGCCGCCATCGACCGCCAGGATCTGCCCGGTGATATGGCCCGAGGCGGCGGAGCAGAACAGCAGCGCCGCACCCTTCAGATCGTCGTCATTGCCGAGCTTGCCGAGCGGCGTGTGGTGCAGCACCTGCTTGTCGAACTGGCCGAGAATGCCCTTGGTCATTTTCGACGGAAAAAACCCCGGCGCGATCGCATTCACCGTAATGTTTTGCGGCCCCCATTCGGCGGCCAGCGCGCGGGTCAGGTTCACCACCGCGCCTTTCGAGGCATTGTAGGGGATGGTTCCGGTGATGTCGGGGTGGTGGCCGCGCAGCCCGGCGATCGAGGCGATGTTCAGCACCTTGCCGGCCCGGCGCGGGATCATCGAACGCCGGGCGATCTCCTGGGTCAGAAAGAACAGATTGTTAACATTCAGGTTCATCACCCGCGCCCACGCGTCAAGCGTGACGTCGGTTGCCGGGGCACCCCAGGTAGCACCCGCATTGTTCACCAGGATGTCGATCTCGCCGTGCAGCGCGAGCACCGCATCGGCCAGCGCCTTCGGGCCTTCGGGTTTGCCGAGGTCGGCGACATGCGCGGTCGCGGCGATGCCCATGCCGGCCAGATGGCGCACCGCCGCGTCCAGCTCGTCCGCCTTGCGCGCGGAAATGGCGATTTTCGCGCCGTATTCGCCCAGCGCTTCGGCGATCTGCAGCCCCAGCCCGCGCGAGCCGCCGGTGATCAGGGCGCGCTTGCCGGTGAGATCGAACAGGGATTTCAACGCGGTCATGACGTCTCCTGTTGGGGGGCCACGCCTGGGTGAGCGGGATTGACGGGCGCGATACGCTCCTATCCAATGGAGGACAAGCCCCGGCCCGATACGGGGCGCAGAGGTGGAGGAATTTTCCATGAGCGCGCAGCCCTATTCGTTGCTGATCAAGCACATCCTGAAAATGCCGATCGCCCAGGCGAGCCGGCGCGAGATCGTCTATCGCGGCGACCGGCGCTTCACCTATCCGCAATTCGTCGAGCGGGTGAACCGGCTCGGCGGGGTGCTGGCCGGGCTCGGTGCCGCCATGGGCAGCAGGATTGCCGTGATGGACTGGGACAGCCACCGCTATCTCGAAGCCTATTTCGCGGTGCCGATGTCGGGTGCGGTGCTGATGATGGTGAATATTCGCCTCAGCCCTGACCAGATCGCTTATACGATCGACCATTCCGGGGCGGAAATCCTGTTCGTCAACAGCGATTTCCTGCCGGTGCTGAGCGCGATCCGCGACCGGTTGCCGCGACTGCGGGCGATCGTGCTGATGACTGACGAGGCATCGCCGCCGGACCTTCCCGAAGGCTTTGCCGGCGAATACGAGGCGCTGCTCGCGCAGGTGCCGGCGGAACACGATTTCCCCGATTTCGATGAGAATACCCAGGCGACCACCTTCTACACCACGGGCACCACCGGCCTGCCCAAGGGGGTGATGTTCAGCCACCGGCAGCTCGTTCTGCACACCATGGTGATCATGGCGACGATGGCGATGGCCGGGCTGAACGGGCGCATCTCCCGCGAAGACGTGTATATGCCGCTGACGCCGATGTTTCACGTTCATGCCTGGGGATTTCCCTATGCGGCGACGATGATGGGGATGCAGCAGGTCTATGTCGGGCGGTTCCTGCCGGACGTGGTTTGCCGGTTGCTGCGCACCGAGCGGGTCACCGTCTCGCATTGCGTGCCGACCATCATGCACATGATCCTGACCGCGCCGGCGGCGAAGGATATCGATCTCACCGGCTGGCGCGTGATCATCGGCGGCTCGGCGCTGCCGCGCGCGCTGTGCGAGGCGGGTCTTGCGCGCGGGCTCGACATCTACGCCGCCTACGGCATGTCGGAAACCTGCCCGATCCTGACCATGACGCAGTTGCGCGGCGATATTCTGGATGCGGCGGAAAATCGGAACGAGGCCGAGGTCGCGATTCGCATCTCCGCCGGCCTGCCGGCAACCCTGGTCGAATTGCGCGTGGTGGACGACGCGATGAACGACGTGCCGCGCGACGGGAAATCGGTGGGCGAGGTGGTGGCGCGCTCGCCCTTCCTCACGCCCGGTTATGCCGGCAACCCGGAGGCGTCGGACGCGCTCTGGCGCGGCGGCTGGCTGCACACGGGCGATATCGGCACGCTGGACGCGGACGGCTATCTGCGCATCGTCGATCGGGTGAAGGATGTCATCAAGACCGGCGGCGAATGGATTTCCTCGATCGGGATCGAAGACATCATCCTGACACATCCTGGCGTTGCCGAGGCCGCCGTGGTGGGCGTGCCCGACGAACGCTGGGGCGAGCGCCCGGTCGCCTTCGTGGTGCTCAAACAGAATGCCGCGCAAGATGAAGAGGCCATCCGGTCGCATGTCCGTGCCCGTGCCGATCTCGGCGAAATCTCCCGCTACGCGGTACCGGACCGGATCGTCATCGTCGAGGCGCTGGACAAGACCTCGGTCGGCAAGCTCGACAAGAAGACGATGCGCATCCGCGCGACCGAAACCTCACCGCACGCCGTCGCCTGATGCCGGAAAGCACATGATTCCAATGTGGTTCATGGTTTTGGAATTTCCACGAACACGACCGCGAATGCTGGGGAATTTCAGAACCGCTCCATCAAGCACAACCCTCCGATCCGTCCGCGAGGGTTGCGTTTTGTGCGCAAGGCGCCGAATCTCCAGCGCAGCCGGATTCCATAAAATGATATAGAAACGAAAGTGTCCAATATCCATGAAGCTGCATGAGGTCCGCGTCCATCCGTCGAAATCGCTGCTCGCGCGCGAGGATCAGCTTGCCTGGAAGATTGCCGGCGTTGCCGCCGACAAAGTGGCCGTGCCGCGCGATGTGACCGAGATGATCATCAATCGGATGATCGACAATGCCGCAGTGGCCATCGCCTCGGTGAATCGCAAGCCGGTGGTGGCGGCGCGCGACATGGCGCTGGGCCATGCGCGGCGCGGCGGAGCAACCGTGTTCGGCCTGCCGGCCCGCAAGACCGTGAGCCCCGAATGGGCGGCCTGGGCCAACGGCACGGCGGTGCGCGAGCTCGATTATCACGACACGTTTCTGGCCGCCGATTATTCCCATCCGGGCGACAATATTCCGCCGATTCTGGCGGTCGCGCAAAGCTTGGAACGCACCGGCCGCGACCTGATCCGTGGTATCGTCACCGGCTACGAAATCCAGATCGACCTGGTGCGCGCGATCTGCCTGCATGAATGGAAAAAGGACCATATCGCCCATCTCGCCCCGGCGCAGACCGCCGGAATCGGAGCCCTGCTCGGCCTCAAGCAGGATGTGATCTTTCAGGCGGTGCAGCAGGCGGTGCATGTCAGTTTCACGACCCGTCAGTCGCGCAAAGGCGAGATCAGCTCGTGGAAAGCGTTCGCGCCTGCCCATGCCGGCAAGCTCGCGATCGAGGCGGTGGACCGCGCGATGCGCGGCGAGGGCGCGCCGAGCCCGATCTATGAGGGCGAGGACAGCGTGATCGCCTGGATGCTGGGCGGCAAGGACGCTATCTATCACGTGCCGCTGCCCGAAAAGGGCGAGGCCAAGCGCGCGATTCTGGACAGCTATACCAAGGAGCACTCGGCGGAATATCAGAGCCAGGCGCTGATCGACCTTGCGTTCCGCATGCGCCAGCAGATCGAGGATTTCGAGGCGATCGAAAAAATCGTCATCCACACGTCGCATCATACCCATTACGTGATCGGAACCGGGGCGAACGACCCGCAGAAAATGGACCCCAAGGCGTCACGCGAAACGCTCGACCATTCGATCATGTATATCGTCGCGGTCGCGCTGCAGGACGGCGCCTGGCATCACGTCGGCAGCTACGCGCCGAAGCGCGCACAGCGGCCGGACACGGTACGGCTGTGGCACAAAATCGAGACGCGCGAGGACCCGGAATGGACGCGGCGCTATCACGCGACCGATCCGAACCAGAAGGCGTTCGGCGGACGCATCGAGATCACGTTCAAGGACGGCTCGACGCTGACCGACGAGTTGGCCGTCGCGAACGCGCATTCCCTGGGGGCGCGGCCGTTCGAACGCGCGGACTATATCCGCAAGTTCGAGACGCTGACCGACGGCATCATTTCCGCGCGTGAATCGGCGCGATTCATCGAAGCGGTGCAGGAATTGCCGCATTTGCCGGCCGGCGAGCTCGACCGGTTGAACGTCGCCCTGCCCAATGGCGCGCTGCTGGAAGGCAAGCCTGGAATTTTCTAGAAATAACACGATCGAAGGAAACGCAGCATGAGCGAAACGACGGCTCCGAAACCCAAGAAATCGGTTGCCCTCTCGGGGGTCGCGGCTGGCAACACCGCGTTATGCAGTGTCGGACGAACCGGCAACGATCTACATTATCGCGGCTATGACATTCTCGATGTCGCCGAAAGCTGCACCTTCGAGGAAATTGCCCATCTGCTGGTTCACGGCTTTCTGCCGAACGCGGCGGAACTCGCGGCGTATCAGGCCAAACTGCGCGTCTTGCGAGGAATTCCCGCCGCGGTGAAGCGGGTGCTCGAAGCGATTCCCGCTGCGGCGCATCCGATGGACGTGATGCGCACGGCTGCCTCAGCGCTCGGATGCGTCCTGCCCGAGGAGCACGACCACAATCCGGCGCGCGCGCGCGACATCGCCGACCGGCTGATGGCCTCGTTCGGCTCGATGCTGCTCTACTGGCATCATTTCAGTGCTAACGGCAAGCGCATCGATGTCGAAACCGACGATGCCTCGATCGGCGGCCATTTCCTGCATCTTCTGCATGGGCGCGAACCGGATGGCGATTGGGTGCGCGCGATGCACACCTCGCTTATTCTCTATGCCGAGCACGAATTCAACGCATCGACCTTTGCGGCTCGGGTCATCGCCGGCACCGGATCGGACATCTATTCCGCGATCACCGGCGGGATCGGCGCCTTGCGCGGGCCGAAGCATGGCGGAGCCAACGAATTCGCCTTCGAGGTGCAGAAACGCTACGCGACGCCCGACGAGGCCGAGGCGGATATCCGTCGGCGCATCGAAGCGCGCGAAGTGATCATCGGGTTCGGCCACCCGGTTTATACCATCGCCGATCCGCGCAACGTGGTGATCAAGCGGGTGGCGCGCGCATTGTCCGAGAAGGCTGGTGCGACGAAGATGTTTTCGATCGCCGAGCGGATCGAGAGCGTGATGCACGATACCAAGAAGATGTTCGCCAATCTCGATTGGTTCAGCGCGGTGTCCTATCACATGATGGGCGTGCCGACCGCGATGTTCACGCCTTTGTTCGTGATCGCGCGCACCTCGGGCTGGAGTGCCCATGTGATCGAACAGCGAATCGACAACAAGATCATTCGGCCGTCGGCGAATTACGTGGGGCCGGAAGATCTGAAATTCGTGCCGATCGGACAGCGAAGCTGAGGAGAGAGCGATGACCTATCTGCGCGCTCAGGACATTCCGATGCGGTCCGCCGGCGAGCGATTTCGAAGCCTGTTGGAACGACCAAGAATTCTACAAATTCCAGGTGCGCATAACGGGCTTGCCGCGCAGCAGGCGAAGCGCGCCGGATTCGATTCGTGCTATTTGTCGGGTGCTGCGATGACCGCATCGATGGGACTGCCGGACCTCGGCATCATCACCGTGGACGAGGTATGTTTCTTCATCCGTCAGGTCGCGCGCGCTTCGGGCCTGCCGGTGCTGGTCGATGGCGATACCGGCTATGGCGAGGCGCTCAACGTCATGCACATGGTGCGCAGCTTCGAGGATGCCGGTGCTGCCGCCGTGCATATCGAAGATCAGGTGCTGCCCAAGAAATGCGGCCATCTGAACGACAAGAAACTCGCCGATGCGCACGACATGGCGGCGAAGGTCGCGGCGGCTTCCCACGCGCGGCGGCATCTGTTCGTCATCGCCCGCACCGATGCTGCTGCGAGCGAGGGGATCGACGGTGCCGTGGCACGTGCGAAACTCTATGTCGAGGCTGGGGCGGACGCGATTTTTCCAGAAGCCCTGCACAATGCCGAAATGTTTCGTGAATTCGCGGCGCGGATGCCGGACATTCCGCTGCTCGCCAACATGACCGAATTCGGCAGGACGCCGTTTTTCACCGCGAGCGAATTCGAGGCTATGGGCTATCGCATGGTGATCTGGCCGGTCACCAGCCTGCGCGTCTCGGCCAAGGCGGTGGAAACGCTCTATGCGGCGATAAGGCGCGACGGTGGCGCGCAGAATTGCGTCGACGCGATGCAGACGCGCGCCGAACTTTACGACACGATCGATTATGCGGGATTCGAGGCGCTGGATGCAACGATCGTGAAAACCATCGTTCCCAAAGGTATGCCAGCACACTCACTGCAACCGTCATTTTGTGACGCAATCAATGAGCTTTGCTAAAGCCCAAAAATAAAAAAATTATGGACTTATGGATATGATAGAAATAAAGCACAACAGTCCTGACATTGATTCTTATAGTCCCGGCGGTGCTACAGTATACTCCTGTCTGCTTGTTGCAACGTGGTTTACACTTTATCTTGCCAACAGCATCTCTATTACCGATTATTCACTAGCCCTTCCATTCATTTCAAATGAATTTTATTTAAAATCTGGCTCTATCTGGCAATTATCTGGGCTGTTGTCCTACTCTTCTGCCCTCTGGGTGGTCTATTTCGTTAACTTCCGCGGCTGGATGAATATAAGGGTGCGGACAGCCGTGCTAATATCCCAAATAGTTATTATCGTACCGAGCATTCTTATCCCATATATTCCAATTTATATCGTAATCATCTTCTTGCGATTTATACAGGGTTTGTGGTTTGTAGAACTGGGGTTGTGTACCATCTGTTTTTCGGGGTGGTTTGACTATGATTCATTATCAATATCGGTTGGTATTTCGTTAGCAGCCCTACAGGTAGGTTCAGCTGTTGGTGGAATAGTAACCCGCTATGTTATGCTAACAAGCAGTTGGCAGACAGGATTCTACGTTGCCGCTGGTATTGATGTGATGGCGACAACCCTGTTCTTCATTCTGTACCGGGACGCCCCGGGTTACGAAGCCCACTTAAGCAAGGATAGGGCAGCCCATGTAAGCCGGGGACACGTAGGTGGCCACAGTATGTCGGTCTGGAGGTGGCCAGTAACCTACACGATTGGACTATCGCAGATCGCTACAACGATGCTCTTTGCCTCTGTACCATTTCTAGTCCCGTTCTATGGCTACGCGATGCATCTTTCTCCGAAGATCATTGCCAACACTGTAATTCTTTACGGGCTCACCTCTGGAGCAATGATTGTCGCCGGGGCTCTTTTTGGCAGCGCTATCGTCCGTAGACAGACAACTGTTAGAGATATATTTAGATCTCGGAATAGTGCTCGGCATATCGGGCATGCCATCGCTACAATCGGATTGCTGATGCTGCTTTTTGGTAAAGGAATTACCTCATACGTACTTGGGTCGATCTTTGCTAGTTGTATCGTGTTTAATATTCCAAATTATTGGGCAGAATTGGTTGAAGTGGTTCCGTCTGGTTACAGGGGGGATTTCATCTTTGCTGCCGGTGCGGTAGCATCGTTCGGCTTCCTGGGCGGCCCTGCTTTCTCAATCACCATATTGCGTGTCTTCCATTCTTATTCGGTGGTGTGGGTGAGTTTGTTAGCGATAGTCGCCATCAGCCAAGGGACAAACCTGTGGCAACAGAGGCACGTCGCTCTTCCATTGGAAACCATTCGGACGAAGTGACACTGTGGTTAATAATTCCTGCTTAGGGCCTGAGCTTGAACAAGCGATTCGGCACGAAAGAATCGGAATGACCGCGAAAACGCAAGGATCGAATCGGGCGAACTGGGTGACGTTGGGTCGGTCCGGCCTATTTTTGGGGGATGATTGATATTGCAGCCATCAAGTCGCGCTTTGAAGCTCTTGAGCCGTTTCTGACCGAACGGGATCGCCGTCTGTTTGCCGCTGGCGAAGCCCGTGCCGCGGGTCGAGGAGGGATTGCGGCGGTGTCGGTGGCGACCGGCATTGCGCGCAGCACGATCGGCCGGGGATTGGTTGATTTGCGTCTGGGTACGACGCCGTTCGGCGCGCGGGTGCGCAGATCGGGCGGTGGGAGCAAGCCAGCGACCGAGATCCAGCCAGGACTTTTGGACGCGCTGAATACGCTGGTGGAATCATCGATCCGCGGCGATCCGGAGGCGCCGCTGCGCTGGGTCAGCAAGAGCCAGCGTCATTTGTCGGCCGCACTGGCCGCACGCGGTTTCACTGCGGGTCAGAAACTAGTACCCCGAGTCGCTCATAGTGCGGGGTATAGCCGCTTCAGTTTGATGCGGGCGTTTGCGGTGGTGAAGTGCCAGTTGGCCTTGACCCAACTTCCATAGTGCGTAAAAAAATAAAGAGGTATTACAACGGGATATCGGCCGTTTTGAGTTTTAGGCACCACAAGTTTTCAGTTGGCGGGTTCAGCGGTTTTGGATGATAGCATCTCCTGGAATACGGGTGGCAGGCTCAACCCGACGGCACGGCAGACCGGATCGATGCTGGCGCATGGGGCAGTTCGAAGCCGGGCTCTTCGGCCGTCCTGTTCGACGTCGACGACGCTGAGATCGGCGAGATCGTCGATGATCTGCTGCCATTCCGGCATGGGGTCTTTGCGGTTCGCGAGACGCGCGAGCAGTTCATGGCGGAGAATGAGAGCCAGAAACGTGCAGAAAATATGTCCGCGGATCGCGGCGTCGGTGCGGTGGTAAACTGGGCGGGTGGCCATCAAGGTCTTGCTGGTCAGGAAGCTTTGCTCGACCGAGAGGAGCTGGCGATAGCGCAGGACCACCGCGAGGGGCGAGAGCTTCATATTGGTTCGCAGCACGAACAGGCCATCAAAGGCGGCGTCGGCGTCGACCTTGGCCGGATCGATGGCAAAGCCGACACCATTGGGTGCGGTGAGGAACCGCCGGTAGCCGCTGTTGCCGACGAGGGCCTTGTCGCCGTGGGATAATTTGCGGGCGAGGTCGTTGAGCAGCTTGGCGCGTGTTTCAGCATCTTTGCGCGCCTCCTCGGGATTACGGCAGACGATGTAGCGGCGGCCGGCGATTTTCACCTCCTTTACCGCCAATTCGGTTTTCCCTTTCTGACGCGGGATGATCAGCGGCACGCTGACCCCGTCATCATTCAGAACCGTCTCGCGGATCTCCCTGCTGGACCGTTCGCGGGCCCCGAGGATGTAGTCGATCCCCTGCGCCTCGAGTTCGGTGATGGTGGCCGCGCTGATCATGCCACGATCCGCGACGACGCAGGCGCGGCCGATGCCGAAGCGCGATCGCAGCCGTTCGACCACGGGGAGCAGCGTGGTGACATCGGTCGTGTTGCCTGGCCACAGGAAGGAGGTGATCGGCCGATCGTTCTCGTCGAGGACGATGCCCAGCACGACCTGGTTGAGGTGCGGGCGATAATCCTTCGAATGCCCGCGTTGCCCAAGGATCGCGCCACCGCGCCCTTCGAAATAGAGCGAGGTGGTGTCGAAGAAAGCGACGGCCACCTCGCCGAACAACGATCGCCGATGTGCGTACAGCGCCTCCTCGATCACTTCGGCTTGGTATCTCTCCTGGGCATCATCCGTCGTGATCGGCTCGCCGAGCCAGGCCATCGCCTTGTAGGCGTGATCGAGGGTGATCGCGTCGGCGCCGGGCACCTCGAGGGTTTCTCGCCATGACGCGGCATGGCGGTCGGATCCCGATACCATCAGCCGATGCAGGACGGTGAGATAGACCGCGCGCTCGACATCAAAGCCGAAGTGCCGATCCGTGAGGTGCTGGCGTAGAACCTCGGCGCAACCCGTCTCCTGCCAAAGCCGGCCGAACACCAGGTCGGGGCCGATGCTGCGCCGGCACAGTTCAGCCAATTCGCCCCGGTAGAACCGCGACAGCACGATCGACCGCCGCGAGTGTCGGGCCGCCGACGCGATCAGGCCGTCGAGCAGGTCGGAGTTTTCAACCTCGTCCCGGCGACCGAGCGCACGGATGACCCGTTGAACGTGACGACCACCTTCCCGGACGTTCTCGACAAGGTAAAGATACTCGTATTGACCGATCTTCTTGACACGGATGAACATGGCTGCTGACCTGCGAGATGGTAGAGCACCATGTCGAATCGGCAAGAGTCAAGAAAAAAGCAGTAATCTAAATCCGACAACCCATTCGTTTTAGCACCACAATTCAGTCGACCGCCCAAAAATCCGCAGAGTTCTGCGACTTTTTCACGCGCGTGAAGGGCAAAGTGTCGAAGTTGGGCTTGACGTGATCGCCGACCAGCTCCTTTTTCTTGGTGTCGACGGAGATCGCTGGCTCACCCGCGTCGAGCGCCGCTTTCACGCGATCGTTGATATAGCGAAACTGCGCATCGCGATCTGGATTATGGGTTCCCTCGCGCGTCTTGCGGTTGGCCTGCAGGCTATAGCCCAGCTTGCGCAGCAGATCGCCAACCAGATTATGGCCAATCGCGTGACCAATGCCGCGCAAACCCTCGGCCAGTTTGCGCAGACTTTTCGAGGTCCACAGCAGCGGAGATTCGGGATCGCCGCGCGTCGCCGGATCGACCAGACGACGAAGATCGTCCAGCAGGCTGGCGTCGGTCTCGCTCAACGGCTTGCGTCCGCCGCCGGCGCGGCGCACGCGCTTGTCTTGCAACATTGCGCCGTCGCGAAGTTCGGCGAGCGCGCGTCCAATCGTGCTGCGCGCAATGCCGGTGGCGCGAGAAACCGCGCTGACGCCGCCGCGACCCGCGGCCAAGGCTTCCGCCGCAGCCAAGCGCCGCCGTCCCCGCTCATCCAGCAAAGGATCGAGCGCCTCAAACCGCAACCGGATCGCCGATTCGTCAATCACGCCGCGATTCTATAAACTCGGCCGCGCGCTGGGAATCCCAAGACTTCCAAAAAATCGCAATTCGATTCAGTTATTTATCAACAACGCCTTAGCAATCACCTCGCCAGGACGCGGCCAAGCGCCTGCCACCAGTCAGGATTGGGCATCGCCGTGGCCGGGAACTTCAACCCAATAGGTTCAGCATAACCGTCTGGGACACCTTTGATGAAATCCTCGCAGCCTGAGCCGCCGCCCGAAACTCACTGATGGCCGACCAACCACGCATCCAATCAATTACCCAACGCACATGGGCGTCAGTCAAAATTTAGGGAGGTTGATATCAATCCGCGTCTTGCCCGAGGCGACCATCGCAACCGCAACGCGCCGCAACTCAGCCTGCGTCGCTCTGTCCAGCTTCCTAAAATCTCGCTCAATCGTCATCTTCAAATTATAGCACGGCTCAATTCAATACCTATTTGAGGAGCAGGTTAGTAATACGATCACAGAATTAACGCCGATGGGACCCTATTGGGCTGGTTTTGTAGTTGCTGATCCCAACTCAAGTTCGAAGCCGTAAGCAGCCCGATATCCGAGGCTGCGATATCCGGCCTCCCGCTTGATCGCCATCTTCGCCAGCATCGGTTCGTTCCCATCGATATAATCGTAAATAACGACATCGCGTTTCGTGGCGTGAAGCCGATGCAGCCGGCCGGCATATTGAGCAAGGATTCCCCGCCAGGAAATCGGCATGGTCAAAAACAAGGTATCGAGCCGCGCGTCGTCGAAGCCCTCGCCGAGATAGCGACCCGTCGCCACCAGGACCCGTTCCTCGCCCGCCGGGATCGTGGCCAGGGATTCGGTCACTGCTCGCGACTGCCGTGCGCTCATGCCGCCACGGAGAACGATGACGTTCTTCGCGAATTTCGACAGCCGCCCCGCCAACAAGTCAAGATGATCCTTGCGTTCGGTGATGACGACCGGCGAGCGTCCCGCTTCGAGTGCCGACAGGATGTCATCGAAAATCAGATCATTCCGCGCCGGGTCTTGAGCAAGCTTTGCATAAAGCTCCTGGATGGTCGGCCTTTCATCCGGACCGCTCCGGGTAAGCCGGAACGCCGTACGCCGGAAAACGACCTTATGATCGAAGGGACGAGCGCTCGCCTGCTTCCTGGCATCGACGCGATGGCGAACCGGACCGCATTGCATGAAGATGATCGGATGGTGGCCGTCCTTCCGCGTCACCGTCGCGGACAGGCCAAGGACGTATCGGGCCTTGACCGCCCGTGCGATGGTCTCGAAGCCCACAGCGGAGAGGTGATGGCATTCATCGACGACGACATGCCCGTAGTCGGCGACCAGATCGGAAACAACGCCCTTCCGCACCAAGCTCTGCATGACGGCGATATCGACATGTCCGGTCGGCTTCTTCTTCCCGCCGTGGAAGACGCCGAGCTTGTTCGGCGGGATATCCAGAAAGGTTTGGAGACGCGCAACCCATTGATCGAGAAGCTGCCGGCGATGGACCAGCACCAAGGTGTTCCGATCCCGCGCCGCGATCATTTTCGCGGCGATGACGGTCTTGCCGAACGCCGTGGTCGCGGCGAGCACCCCAGTTTCATGCTGGAGAAGAGCGGCGGCGGCTTCATCCTGTTCCGGTGTCAGCTCACCGAGAAATGGGGCGCCGATCGGCCGCCCTTGCTGGCGTTCGGCGCGCAGCTCGGCAACAATGCCCGCGTCGCCGAGAAGACTCAACAGATCGTCGAGGCATCCCCTCGGGATGGCGACATGTCTCGGGAACAGCTCGGCACATGAGATGACGCGCGGCTTGCCGAAGGTCGGCAGGCGCATTGCCTGCGCCGCATAGAACTCGGGGTTCTGGAATGCGGCCAGCCGTGCGATGCGGTTCACGAGAGCCGGCGGCAGCTTCGACCGGTCAATATAGACCTGATTGCCCAGCACGACCTCGACCGAACCGGGAAGCTCGCCCTCGATCGGTGGCTCCTTGCTGCGGCGGGACGGCAGCGCGGTCCAGGGCTCTTCGTCCTCTTCCGTCGAAGGGAGACGCACGCCGATAATCTGTCCCGAGGCAGCGGCTTCGGCCACGATCGATATCAGTTCGGCGCGCGATAGCCGACCGATCGTTGATAGATACGCCCATTGATCTTCGTAGGGACGGAATTCATCATCGAGGAAGACGCTGTTGCCGTTCTCACGCGGCCGGTTCTGAAGCGGCAGGGCGATCAGATTGCCGAACCCGCCTGCCGGCATGGTGTCCTGGCTCGGAAAGAACCGATCATACGAATCGAAGCCGATATCGGGACAACGATCCATCGTTGCCGTGACCAGAAGCGCACCGAGGCGTCTGGCATCCGCCGCCGGTGCGGGCTCAGCGAAGAAAATCCAGGCATGAGCACCATTGCCCGAGCGCGATCGTTCGATGGCGACAGGCACACCCTTCGCACGTGCGGTGTCACGGAACACGGCAACATCCTGCATCCAGGCCTTCTCGTCGAAATCGGCGGCAAGGAACCAGCATGTTTCGTCCGGCAGCATCGGGTATATGCCAACAGTGAAATCGGTTGCATTGCCGGAGGCCTTCCCGGTAAGATGCGAATTAAAGATATTGTCTCCGATAGGGACGAATGCTTGATTTGGGCATTCTCCGCACCTCACCCGCGGTTTGCCGCACACGCTGCGGACCCACTCGTTCCGGCACATGGGCGCGTAGCCGGCCTTCCCCGTCTTCGAGTTTTCCCACCGCCGCGGCAACACATCCTCCCGTCCGCGAAACAGGCTGCGGAAAAGCGCGATCTTCGCAGCGGTCGGAGAGGCCATCGTGACAGCGGCAGGTGCCGACTGTTCGGCCCTCTCCCGCGCCTGCGCTTGCTCAAGCACGCCCAATCGTTTGGCGATCTCCGACCGTTCCCGGTCGAGTGCGGTCAGCCGGCCTTTCAGGGTCGCAATCTGTCGAGCGATGTCGTCCGCGCTGGCGATCCCTTTGCTCCTTTCAGAAGCGAATTTGTTACTGACCGACCCTACGGAGTTCCACAACGAACTCTTGACAAATTCTACAAGATTACCGCTCATGGTGTGCGGTGGACGTGTTGGGGGCCACTGCGCGCCAACCCGCGCAGCAGTCAAGCATAATCACGGTAACCAGCAAAGGTTGGGTGTGATTTCACAGCCAAGGTCATCTCGGTGCCGTCCAAACTTTCTGCCACGCTTCAAATTCAGACGGCCTGATCTGATATCGATCATATGGCGCCGAATTCTCCTCATGCGGGCTCACGCGTTCGACCTCTGCAACTTCGGCGAAACGCTGCCGCTTGGAAGGATCGACGTTTTCTTTCGATCAGGCTGCTATTCGAGCGTAAGACGGGTCAAACGCGTTGATTTTGTCTATTGACTTTCCGAATTGGCGTGGATGAACAATGGTGCGTCCGTGGTCTGTGAGGTTACGATGGTGGAGATTGACACCGACAAGGTCGACGAGGCGGTTTTGGCGCTGCTTCATCTCACGCTGCACGATGGGTTCAGGGCGTGGAAAGGCCATGATTGGGATGCTCTGGATCGGCTGCATCACAAGGGGATGATTGGCAATCCGGTGGGCAAGGCGAAGTCCGTGGTGTTCACCGAGGAGGGCTTGGCGGAGAGTGTGCGGTTATTCACCAAGCTGTTCGGGAAGCCGATGATCAGGTAGGTGTTTGTCAGCCTGGGGAGTTTCAGCGGTCAAGCGGAAATTTCGACCTTCTGATGGGTCCAGGGTATCAGTTCGCTGACCCGATTGATCGGGTGGTTACTGGCGATTTTGGGCAACGTGTCGGTGAGATAGGTTTGCGGACCGATGTTGTTCAGTTTGTCGGTCTGAAGGATGGTGACAGGAGAGTGGCGGCGCGCTGACCGCCTTCGTCGAAGTCAAGGATGCGCGCGCGGCGTCTTGGCATCCTTGTCTTCGGCCAATTCCGCCAGAGCCCGCCAGAACGACCGACGATGCGCCAAATGTGAGTAATCTCGTCAGCGCTCGAGCAGCATCAGATCTGCGAGATCCTGCTCTCGTTGCTTGGCACGGCGATCATAGCTTGCCTGATTTTTGACGCACAGCAGGCTGTAGGGCCGGCCTCGCTTATCGGTCGTTGCATCGACATTGCAACGCGCCTGTTTGATCGTTCCTTGGAGGTGAGCGCGATCGGCTTCCGCAGCCTTGAAGATCCACGTTCTGCTTTCCGTGTTGTCGAGAAAGCGCGCGAGTTCGGCACAGCGGGCACAGCGGCAAGAAAGCTTGCTCGCGCGACGCCAGTCGGGCGGCGGTGCGAGTGGCTCCGCGGTTCGCGCGCGCAGGTGGGCGAGACAGGCCGCGCGCAGTCGCTCGATCGCCTGGCTTGGCGACATAGTCAGGGTAGTCAGCCGCCGAAGTGCTGGGATCAGAATGGAATCCGGGTCATAGTGCTGCGGTCTGGCCAGTATATGATCTGCGGCGCGCCCTGCCAAAGTCGCGTCGATTGCGCCGAGCCCGTTCAGAAGATCGACGACGATGCCGGGCCGCATCCTGGCCTGGTTCTGCCAGGGCTCGGGCGTGACGCCGTGTGCCGGATCACCCGGCAACTTGGCGATCATCAGGCTGGCAGCATCCACCAGGCGCAACCCGGGATGTTGCTGGCGAAGAGTCGTGGCGCGGGCAAGCAGGTCGGCGCAGGCCGCGAACGCCGTCGCGGCGGTCCCGGCGATAATCTGCTCGAGCAGGGCGCTCTGCCGCTTAGGAGGAAGGCAGGCGAGTCCGCCGACAATGGCCTCATTATCGCCCTTCTCGTGATGACCAGTCGCGACAATGTCCCTGAGGGCTCTCTCGATCATCGCTGTGTCACGCAACCGGGTCAGCAAGGCAAGCAGCCGCGCGGCCGCACTTGGCCCTTCACTTTCGCGCGGATACCAATTTTGCTGCGGCCATTGCGCCAGCATATGCCCGGTCAGCTCATGTGCCGCGCACCAGAGTGGCGTTTCCTGCTCCGCTCCGACCGCTTCCCAGCGGCCAACCAGGTCATCGAGATAGGGAAGCGTCACCGCAAGACCCGCCTGGCTCAGCACCGCGAATATCCGCGCGCTTGGCCACAGCACCAGAGCCGCCCGGCGATAGGTGCGCTCGAACGAGGCGCCTTCATTACCGGTCGCCTCGTGGAAATGCTCCTCGTCAGGAGCCAGATCCTCGCCCGCGTCAGGCGGTGCAAACTCATCCCCCTCCACGGGAATCGGGCCGAGCACCACGGCATCGCCATCGGGGCGCCGCCAGTCCGATAGGATCACGCTCCGGTCGACGACCTCTCCCGCCTCGAAGGCTTCGGCGTCATCCACCCAGCGCCCGCGCCACGACCCGTCGTAGCGCTCCGAATATTCGGCGATTCCGCTTTCCTCGATCGTCAGCAGCGCCAGATGCAGATCGCACTGCGCCTCCCGCGCGGCGGCAGAAAGCACACCCGCCCGCGCCGCATCGGCACCCTTCAGCGCGGCAAAGCCGAGTTCGGCCGGCGTATAGGCGTGCTCGAGGAGATAGACCAGCTTCTCCGGCGAATCCTCATCGGCCGCCTGTTTCGCCGCGCGCCACCCCTGTAACAGCACCGTCAGGCGCGCCTGTTCGGATTCATAGCTGGGGGCTCTGGGTGGACGGCCCTTGCCCCACCGCAGCAAATTATAGACCAGCGTCAGGCGATATCCTTGGGTGATCGGCAGAACCTCATGGACGCAATCAGCATAGAAGGCGGTGAACGCCGCTTCGGCCGGGTCTTCACTGTGAAGATCGAGCTGGATCTCCCGCCTCTTGTGCCGGACGATCAGCGTGCCGCCGGCGAACCGCGAGGGCAGCACGACGAGAAGTGTCGCGAACATGCCCGGTGCTTTCTCGGTGTCACGGTGGCCGACGAAGAAGCTGCCCTCGTCATAGATCAGCAACTTGTAGAATTCGGCATCGACCGGCTCGCTCACCCCGAGCCCCTCGGCCGCCCGCGCCACGATCGTCGCGAGTGTCTCCGCCCAACGCCGCCCGCCGATGCGCACCCGATCGGGGCCGATCTGCCAGGTGCGCCGGACATTCTGATCGACGATCGTGGCCTTGCCCCTTCCATAGGGGGCGGGCTCGGCGCATGCGATGAGTTGCCCGGCCTGCACCGGCAGCAACGGTAAAGCCACCTGGCCCGCACCATCGACCTCCAGCGACGGTACGCCCAGAACTTCCATGCCAGACGTCCAGAAATCACCCGGCCGGCGCACCGTGCCGAGGAGCGAGTCAAGTTCAGACGCGATCGATACCGACATACGGGTCATGCAGAACCTACCCGGGATATGGAGAAGAAGTCGTGGACGCTCTAATCGCCTCAATCATGGATGTCGATCTGCCCCGATGCAAGCCGGCGAAGGATGGTAACGACGCGAGGAGAGATCGCTTGCGGTCAGCGTCCCGCGCACAACGTCGTGCAGTTTGTCGCGCGTCTGCGCAAGGCGATCTGCAACATGAAACAACCAACCAGCAGTATCCTTCGACGGCGGCCGGTGTCGATCGGCGTTCCAGCCGAGCGCCAGGTTGAGAACAAGGCCAGTTCACCATCGACGACATGACGACGGATCAGCAGCCCTCATGAGTTTCAATGGACCGAACCCCACCGCCAGTACGTAGCCCTTGCCAGTGCGGCAGGTTTCTTCTGATATCGCCGCCGCCATAGACGCTGTCGACGGCAACCATCGCCGCAGGAGGAGATCCTTCTCCGAAGAAGTCGGTCGGAGATCGACCGGAGGGGCGACGGGCACGTCCGCTGTAATCGCAATCACGCGCGATCGCTTGATCATCTGAGCGGCCAACTGCGGTTTGCTCGCAAAGCTGGCCCCGGTGCCGCGTGCCATGTCCAAGCATATCAGATCGTTGGCCCAGCTTTTCAGAAGATACAGCGCGCGGTCGATGAGCCGGGTCTGGAAGAGGATCGTGTACGCCATAGTCGTTGATCCAAATCAAGGACACAAATCGTGGCCGGTTGTAACCGGAGCGTCCGGAAACGCCCGAAACAGAAGTGCCCCAAGGGGGCTGGCGTTTGATCCAGAGAGGCGAAACCCATGTCTACGGTGACAAAGCAGAACGATTTCAAGTTGAAGACCACGAACGTGGTTACCGAGCTGGAAGCGGCGATCGCCGCGGCCCTGCACCATAACTCGAACCGGATGGTTAAGCTGTTCAAGCGTTGGCGCAGGATGGTAGTCGCGCGGCGCGCTCAGCGAGACGCTTATTTTGAGCTCTCCAAGATGAGTGATCACGAGTTCGACGATCTCGGCGTCTCGCGCACAAATATCAGTAACATAGCCACAACTCGTTGCGACCGTCGGCGCCCGTTCTAACGCCGACTTGATCGACTGCGCCCTGGCCTGGATCACCGCTGAATTCGGCCGCGCGACGCGTGCTGGGGCACGTACCCTACCCACAATCGGACAAAACCGGGCTTCGGTGGGCCGGCGACGGCTTGGTCAGGGTAATTTGAAAGGCACAGATTGTATTGACGCTATCAATACATCGCTCTATCTCCTCATTCTAGACAAGGAGACTGGCGATGGTTCAGGCAGCACATACCGAGGCACGAAGCGGAAAGCCCCCAGCCCGCAAGGAGGATGTGATCCAGATCAGAACATCGGTCGAGACCAAGGCGATCCTCAACCGGGCAGCGGCACTGCGCGGGCAGAAACTATCGGAATTCATGCTCGACAGCGCACGACGCCAGGCGGAGGATGCAATACTCGATCAACGTGTATTCTTCCTCGCACCCGCTGCGCATGAAGCTTTCCTGGCCATGCTCGATGCGCCCGCCAAGCCAACGAAGGCGCTGCAGACGCTGCTGAAACGAAAGCCTGCCTGGGAACGCTGATGGCCGGGAAGGGGGCGGGCGAAGGGAAAGGTTTACGACAGAGACCCCAGGTTCTTGCCCCTGAGCGTTTGGACACAAGCCACGACACCTCGTCCTTTCGGAATGGCAAGCATCCCTCACTCGATGACTGGCTCCGCAATCGTGCGCTGGCCAGCGAAGGGTTGTCGGCACGAACTTATGTCGTCTGCACCGCGAGCGAACCGACCCGGGTGGTGGGGTATTATGCGATTACGACGGCGATGGAGCAGCGGCTGGCGCTCCCGAATGCAAAGCTGCGACGCGGCATGCCCGAGCAGATTCCCTTGCTGCTCATTGGCCGTCTGGCGCTCGATCAGGCCTATCGCGGGATCGGATTGGGAACCGATTTGCTATCCGACGCTCTCAGGCGCTGTCTCGCTGCTTCGGAAATCGCCGGAGTCCGGGCCATCGTGGCCCACGCCATCGATGATGACGTAGTGGGGTTCTATCGGCGCCATGGCTTCCTGCTCTCGCCGCTTGGCGACAGGGTTATGCTGATGCCGATCGAAACCGCGCGGGTGCTGCTCGCGGAGGGCTGAACCGCGAACACCGCTCACGCGACAAATGCGATGGCAGTTCCTGTGCGCGGCGCGAAGGCGGGCTGTTCTTCGGCTTGTGCGAGACATTTGGTGCGGGGGGCTTCCTGACAGTGCGTGGCAGGGTTTGTTCGCCACAGGAAGCCGCCGCGTACGGGACCGGTCCCTCGTTCATTACGGTTGCAGTGCATTCGGATCATGAATTCGATCGTCGGCACCAATGAAAACGTAGCGCGCTATCAGAAATGCCTGTTGCGGTAGGTCCCAATCCCGAGTTCCAGGCTCTGGGCGATGCGCCGCGCCGCCGCGACGAAACGTGGCGCTTCCTCGGGGCAGATGCCGTGCGTCGTCTCGGCGAACAGGTCGAGCCAGCGAGCGAAATGGTCCGGCTCGACCGGCAGTGTCATGTGTTTCTGCATCGGGGTGCCATGATAGCGGCCGGTTTTCAGCATCACCGCCGACCAGAACGCGCACATCCGGCCGAGATGGGTACCCCAGTCATGGATGCGCGCCTCGAAGATCGGCCCGAGCAGCGCATCCTGCCGAATTCTGGCATAAAACGCATGCACGACGCGCTCGATCATCGCTTCGTCGATCGTCTCGATAGTCTGGCCATGGACGGCGCCTGAAGCAGGCGTGGTTATGACAACGGCGCTCATGCGAGGGCCTTCCAATATCGGCATTAAAAATACCTGAATAAACATCTATTCCAGTAAATGCAATACCGGTTTATGATGTCGCCATGCGATTGACCCAGTTCACCGATTTCGGGCTGCGCGCCCTCATCCTTCTGGCCGATCACGAGGGCGAAGTGCAGAGCGCCGCGGCGATCGCGGAGGCGCTCGATGTTTCGGTGCATCACATGGCGAAGGTGCTGCAGGCCATGGGCGCCGCCGGATTCGTGCGCAGCCAGCGTGGCAAGCAGGGTGGGGTCGCGCTGGCACGCCCGGCCGCATCGATTCGAATCGGCGCGGTGGTGCGCGCGCTGGAGGCGGATCAGCCTTTGGTCGAATGCTGCCGCGCCGATGGCGGCGCCTGCGTCCTGACCCCTGCTTGCAGGCTCCGATCCATCCTGGTCGCCGCCGAGCAGGCATTTCTCGCCTATCTGGACAAGTTCACCCTGGTGGATTGCCGGATCCCCGATCTCGCCCGGCTGATTGGATCGGCCCACGCCGCATAGGGGTTTGCTGCATCTGAACAAGAGCCCGTGCCGACAAATCGGTATTGACAATGCTTATTTGTTGGATAAATTGGTATCCGTGATACTCATTAACCTCGAATGGAGGAGATCATGAGCCAATTCGCCGATACCAACGCGATCGCCAACCAGACAGTCGGTCGGATCGCTGCGACCCTGCCGGGTGCTGCCGCCATTTTCCAGGACCATGGCGTCGATTTCTGCTGCGGTGGCGATCGGACCCTGGCGGATGCTGCGGCGAAACGCGCCCTCGATCTCGATGCGCTGATCGGCGAACTCGCCGCAGCCAATCCGGTGGAAGACGTATCATGGGATGCGGCGCCGACCGCGGAACTGATCGAGCACATCAGAACGCGCTACCACAGTGTGCATCTGCGCGAACTGCCCTGGCTGATCCGCCTCGCGCATAAGGTCGAGGCAGCCCACAAGGAGAATGGCCGTGTGCCTGCGGGCGTTGCCGACCTGCTGTCCCGCCTGCTCGCCGGGATCAACGTCCATCAGCGGCGCGAGGAAGTCGGGCTGTTCCCGATGATGCAGGCCGGAGGCGGACCGATGATCGAAGCGGCGATCGCCACCATGCGCGCTGAGCACGACGATCATGGCGCGGTGCTGGCCGAGATCGACCGGCTTACCCAGAACCACACGGCGCCCGACGATGCTTGCGCGACCTGGCGGGCACTCTGTGTCGGCCTGTCCAAGTTTCATGACGATCTCATGATGCATGTGCATATCGAAAATAATATCCTGTTTCCACGCTTTGCCGGCAATCCCGCTACCCACGCCGCGTGATGATGGGCCGGGTTCATACCAGAAGGTAAGCGAGCATGGCGAACTCATCCAATGGTGCCCTGAACGAAGATCTGCTGCGCGAGGCGACACAACGGTTGCAAATGCTCGCGGCGCGCCAGCGCGACGAGTCGCTCACCGAGCTTGCGGAGGTGGTGGTGCATGAGGTGTTCCGTCTGTGCCTCACCGAGGTTCCCGATGCTGTGGAGGGCCACCGAACCACCACCCATGCGGCGCTTGTCGATGAAGTCGTGGCGCGAGTACGGCGCGCGACGCGTGCGGACCAAGACCAACGCCTCGACGAAGCGAGCGACGAATCCTTTCCCGCGAGCGATCCGCCCGCCTGGATCTATGCCCATTGATCATCGGCCCGTGCGGCACGATGGAGACATGTGATGACCTATGTGGTCACCGAAAACTGTATCAAGTGCAAGTACATGGATTGCGTGGAAGTCTGTCCGGTGGACTGCTTCTATGTCGGCGACAATATGCTGGTGATCCACCCCGACGAGTGCATTGATTGCGGCGTGTGCGAGCCGGAATGTCCGGCCGAGGCGATCGTGCCGGATCAGGATGCGAAGGCTGCCGCATGGCTGGAAAAGAACCGCGATTTCGCGTCGCTCTGGCCGAACATCACCCGCAAGGGCACGCCGCCCGACGATGCCGACGCGTGGAAGGACAAGCCGGGCAAGGCTGATCTGTTCTCACCCGAGCCCGGCGAACCGTGACCATCGCGGCGCTGCTGCCGGCCTACCGCTATCTGCTCGCGCTGCACGTGATCTCGGTCATCGTCTGGATGGCCGGGATGATCGTGTTGCCGGCGATCTATGCGCGCCATGCGGCGACACCACCGGAGACCGCGCGCGCGGCCGGCTTTGCCGAACTCGAACGCGCACTGGTCAAGCGCCTGGTCAATCCGGCGATGTATGCCGCCTGGGGGTTCGGCATCCTGCTGATCCTCACGCCCGGCGCGATCTCCTGGTCGGCCGGCTGGTGGTGGATCAAATTCATCGCCGTCCTGGCATTGTCCGGCTATCATGGTACGCTGTCGGCCTGGCGTCGCCGCTTGCGCGACTCGACCAACCGGCACGGTCCCCGCTTCTACGACATCGCGACGGCGATTCCGGTCGGCTTCGTCGTCCTGATCGTCGCGATGGTGGTGATCAAGCCGTGAAGGCCGATCGAACCTCAGCTTTTGCCGCGCAACCGATGTTCGAGCATATCGCGCAGCACGACAGCATTGTTGTGTTCGGTATCGTGGGCCGCGAACAGCAGCGTCACCGTGCCGGCGCGGCACAGTTCCGCGAGTCGCTCCACAGGTTCCGGATTTTCCGCGAGTTCCCGCCGATAGGAGCGGCAAAACGCCTCCCAGTGCGCGGGATCATGGCCGAATGCGCGCCGGAGTTCATCGCTCGGCGCGATTTCCCTCAGCCAGAGGTCGATTTTTGCCCGCGCTTTGGCGAGGCCGCGCGGCCAAAGCCGATCGACCAGCACCCGCGTGCCATCCGATTCCGCCGGCGGATCGTAGGCGCGGCGGAGCCTCAGCCGCGCGGTCACGGCGCAGGGTGCGCGTGATCGAGCGCGTTCAGCATGATCGTCGAATGGGCAAAGGCGCCGCCCGCGCGCATCTCCGCGGCGACCCATGCCGCCTCCATCAATTCCTCCGGCGTCGCCCCCGCGCGCTGCGCCGCCTTGGTATGACCCTCGATGCAGTAAGGGCACTGCGTCACATGAGCGACGGCAACCGCGATGATCTGTTTCATCTTCGCCGACAGCGCGCCATCGGTAAAAGCAGCCCGGCTGAACGCATCGAACGCGGCGTGGACTTCCGGGGCGAGATCCCGCCGCCGCTTGCGAGTCGCGGGCGTGGACGGTGGATAAAGCGACTCAGTCATGAATATCTCCTCGACACGGTCACCGACAGACGGCGGCTTGCATTGATCCAGATCAATGAGGCCCGCTGCTGCCGCCGATACTACCGCATAACCACACAACGAGCAGGGTTTTCTCGCTCACAACCGCCGGATGGATATCTGCCATGACGGAAACACAAAACCCGGCTCCGGCGCCCCCAGCGCCATCAGGCGATGATTTCAAACCGCGCGGCGCGATATTGATCGTGGCGCTGGTTGGCGTGACGACACTGATCGTCTGGTTCAGTCTGTTTGCGCTCACGGTCCTGCGGTATGCGCCATGAACGGCCGCGACGCGAATTTGAAAAAGTATGAACGCCGCTGGTTCGTTATCGCCATGGCCGCGCTCGGAGTGCTGCTCGGTCTGTCGATCTGGTGGATGATGAGCGCTCCCGGCCGGTTTCCGACCACGCCACTCACCGATCCGGTGCGCAAAATTCTGCGCAGTCCGATGTTCCGGCACCCCGGAGTGACGAAGCTGGGGCCGCACCACTACCGCGTCGCGGTGGTCGCGCATCAGTTCCAGTTCGAGCCCTCGAAGATCGTCGTTCCGGTGAATGCGCGGATCGATTTCTACGTTACCAGCGCGGACGTGATCCACGGCTTCGAAATCCCCGGAACCGACGTCAATATCGAGGTGATACCCGGCTATGTCGCCCATGTGTTCGCCACTTACCACAAACCGCACGACTATCTCGTCGTCTGCGACCAGTATTGCGGCATCGGCCACCAGAACATGATCGGCGCGTTCGACGTGGTTGCCAAAATGCCGCTACCCTCCGTTCAGGTAGTGCCGAGCGGTCCTGCGACCCCAGCCATGCTGGCGCAGGCGGGACAGGCGCTCTACGCATCCCGTTGTGCCGCCTGCCACCAAGCGAATGGCCAGGGACTTCCTGGCGCGTTCCCACCACTCGCCAAGTCTGTCCCCGAATACGAAAGCGATCCGCGGCACCGCACCCTGCTCGCCGATGTGCTGCTGTACGGACTCAAGGGCAAGGTCAAGGCTGAGGGCAAATCCTATAACGGCGTGATGCCCGCCTGGGGCGACCAACTCAGTAATACGCAGATCGCCGCGATCCTCGACTATATCGGCACGGCCTGGGGCAACAAGGAAGCCGAGCCGGCGGGCTACAAGCCCTACGATGCCGCAGCGGTCGCGTCCGCGCGCAAGCAGACAATGACCTCGGCCGCAGTCGGGCAGCTTCGCGCAAAGTTGTTCGCGGGCCACACCCAAAAACATTGACCGGAGAACCCGCATGTCGGCGACAATCGTGACCATGCCGCTTGATCGCGCCGGATTGCGCCGCCTGAAGGCGCCCGCGCTCACCCTGATCCTGACCGCCTTCGCGGCAATGGTGGTCGGCTCGATTTTCGGCCCGGCGCAGGCGCTGAATTACGCCAACATCAATATCTATGGTCATCTCCCGGTCGCCTCCTATTATCAGGGGCTGACCATCCACGGCGTCCTCAACGGTCTGGTGTTTACCACCTTCTTCAATACCGGCGTCCTCTTCTACTTCCCGGCACGCGAGTTGAACATGCGAGTCAATACCGGGTGGATCTGGCTCGCGATCGTGGTAATGCTGTTCGGCCTCGCTTTGTCGCTCACCGCCACGCTGAGCAACCATGCGACGGTTCTCTACACCTTCTATCCGCCGTTGCAGGCCGTCTGGTCGTTCTATGTCGGCCTCGCCCTGGTGGTGGTCGGCAGCCTGATGGTCGCCGCCGAGACGATCCGCCAGCGTCTCGCCTGGAAGCGCGCAAATCCCGGCCGGATCACGCCACTGGTATCCTATATGAGCGTCGTCACCTGGATACTCTGGGGATTGACCACCATCGGCATCGTCGCGGAACTGGTGTTCTGGCTGATCCCCTGGTCGCTCGGCATGCTGAAGGGCGTGGACCCGCTGCTGGCCCTGACCCTGTTCTGGTTCACCGGTCACGCGATCGTCTATTTCTGGGTGCTGCCTGCCTATATTTCCTGGTATGCGCTGTTGCCGCGCGAGGCGGGCGGGCGGCTGGTTTCGGACACGCTCGGGCGGATCAGCTTCCTGCTGTTCCTGTTGTTCTCCGTCGAGGTCGGATTGCACCACGAGGCGGTGGCGCCGGGAATCGCGATGGGCTGGAAAATGGAGCAGATGGTGTTCACATTCTTCATCGTGGCACCAAGTCTGCTCACCGCCTTCACCGTCGCCGCCTCGTTGGAGACTGCGGGCCACGCGCGCGGCGGACGCGGCTGGATCGGCTGGCTTACCGCTCTGCCCTGGGATGATCCGAGTGTCGCCGGGCAGGTGCTCGCGATGCTCACCTTCATCCTGGGCGGGGCCACGGGGATTCTGCTCGCCAGTATGCCGAACGACGCGCTGGTGCATAACACAGCGTTCATTCCGGGGCATTTTCACGTCACAGTCGGCACCGCGACCGCACTGACCTTCATTGCGATGAGCTATTGGCTGATCCCGCATCTGACCGGCAAGCGACTCTATGGCCGGAAGATCGCGCTGGTCAGCGTCTGGCTCTGGGCGATCGGCATGATGGGGATCGGCGTCGGGCTGATGTGGCAGGGGTTGTACGGCACGCCGCGCCGCGACTGGATCAGCGGCATCGCGCACGATCCCTATGTCCATGTCGTGCCGATGGCAATCACCGGCATTGCCGGCGTTATTCTGCTCGCGGCCCTGATCTGTTTTCTCATTGTCACTCTCGGAACGCTTTTTTCGGCGGCCGCGTCACCCTCGGAAGTGCCGGAAATCCCCTTCGCCAACGCGCCGATCGACGAGACCTCCCGCTGGGTGCGGCTGACCGACCGCCTCGGCCCCTGGACGCTCGTCGCCTTCGTTCTGATCGCCGCCGTCTATGGCCCCTTGCTCGGCATCCTGATCGCCCACCAGATCCCGGTCGGCGCCAACACCGCCTATTGAGGTCAAGGCTCCGTTGGATTGACTGCCGGCGGAAACCGGCGCCACGGTCATTGATCAGGATCAATGAACGCTCCCTCGTTTCGTCCCATCGTGATCCTACGACATCACAGAGGGCATCATGATACCGATACGCCAGAATGGCCGAAAACTAAGGTATGCCGCGGGCTTTGCGGCGTGTCTCACCGTCCTGTTACCGCACGCCGCCCACGCGATTCCGGCGTTCGCCGCGCAGACCGGCGAGCCGTGTTCGGCCTGCCATATCGGCTTTCCGCAGCTCACCCCCTATGGCCGCGATTTCAAGCTGGAGGGCTATATCGCGGGCGGAATGTTCCCGACCTGGAAGAATGTCGCGTTGATGTCGCAGATCGGCCTCACCCAATTGCACGACAAGGTGCCGGGTGGGTTGGCTCCCGGCTTCAAGTCGAACGACGCCTGGGCAGCACAGCAGACCAGCCTGTTCTATGGTGGCGCGCTCGATGCGAAACTCGGCCTTGGCGCGTTCATCCAGGTGACCTATGACGGTGTCGCCCGGCAATGGCACTGGGACAATACCGATATCCGCCTCGCACGACCCGGCACGCTGTTCGGCACGCCGTTGTTCTACGGCTTCACGGTCAACAACGCACCAGGCGTGACCGATTTGTGGAACACGCCGCCGAGCTGGGGTTATCCCTATATTCCGTCGGAACTTGCCAACGGCCCGACAGCGGAGCAGCAGATTCCGGCTCTGGCGCAGGGTGTGTATGGATTCGGCGCCTATAGCGCGCTCAACCTGACGCCGGAAGATATGATCTATGCCGAGGCCGATCTGTATAAATCGCTGCCGAACCGGCTGAGCTATGCCCTCGGCGTCGGGCCCGCGACCCAGATCAAGGGGGTGATCCCCTATCTCCGGTTCGCCTTCCAGCACACTTGGGGCAACAGCTCGTTCGAGGTCGGCTCCTATGCGCTGTTCGATCGGCCCTACCCGCAGGGTATGATCGATGGACCCACCGACCGAATTCTCGATGTCGCGGCGGATTCGCAGTTTCAGTACATCACCGCGAAACAGGCATTCTCGGTGCAGGCGAACGTCATCCATGAGTCGCAGGACTGGCGGGCGAGTTATCCGCTCGGCCTCGCGGGTAATCCGTCCGACACGCTGAACACGATTACGCTCACCGTCTCCGAGCTTTTGTTCCAGAAATACGGCATCACCGAGTCGTTCAACACGATCTACGGCAATGAAGATCCGGTGCTCTACGCCGCATCCCCGATCGGCGGCAGCGCCAACGGCAAGCCGAACACCAATAGCTGGACCACCGAACTCGACTACTACCCGTTCAACAATGGCGGGCCGGCCTGGCTGCCCTGGCTGAACGCCAAGTTCTTCGTCGAGAACACGATGTATCCGACATTCAATGGACTCGCACGCAACTATGACGGGGCGGGGCGCAGCGCGGGGGCCAACGACACGCTGTTCGCTGGCATCTGGCTGGCGTTCTGAAGCGATTTGCGCCATTCTAGAGGCACATTCAACAGGAGGCTATCGATGTCGAAACGTATCGTAATCCCCATCCTGGCCGCCGCCGCGACGGTGTGTTTCACTGCGGTTGCGCTGGCCGGCGCCATGCCCGCCGGCAATGCGGCCAAGGGCAAGACAATTTTCAGCGCGCAATGCGCCGCTTGCCACAGCGTCGCCGCCGGCCAGAACGGCATCGGCCCGAGCCTTTACGGCGTCTATGGTAAACCGGCCGCGAGCGTGAAGGGTTTCCAGTTCTCGCCCGCGCTGAAATCCGCCCACATCGTCTGGACTGCGGCCGCACTGAATAAATTCCTG
Source organism: Acidiphilium sp. AL (assembly GCF_025499445.1). NCBI lineage: Bacteria > Pseudomonadati > Pseudomonadota > Alphaproteobacteria > Acetobacterales > Acidocellaceae > Acidiphilium > Acidiphilium sp. AL. Next base: position 3,756 of record NZ_JAIMBZ010000019.1, on the reverse strand, counting down.
ACCAACCCGCAAGCCGACGTACCGGGCACCAAGATGCCCTATATGGGCATGCCCAACGCACAGAAACGCGCGGATGTGATCGCTTATCTGGCGACCTTGAGTGATAAAAAATAACCGAGGCGCTGGCGGCGGCCGACACTCGTGACCATTTCGATAGGGAGAATAGCGTGATTGTTTGTCCCAAGCGCGTGGAATGCCGCCGCCCGATCATGGGCGCTGGTCGCGGGCGTGTCGCACCGCTCGGCACCTCGGCGGCGAGCCCATCAGCTTCGCAACAGCCGGACCAGAGAGGCGTAACCGCGACATTGGACTCTCTACCGCAGCCCTGGTTCCGCGCGGCCTTGCCCGACGTGGCCGTCGCTCAGAGCGAGCCGTCGCAACCACCGCTAGGCAACAACCCGTGCAGTTTTCGTTGTGTCTTGAGATCTTGGCACTTACCCGAATCCCACCGAGCGCAACAAACGCCGCTACTACCGATAGAGAACGGGGCGTTTGTATCAACCCGGAAGTACCCGATTTACATAAGATTCGTCACGGTTAGCGGCACCGAGTTCGGGCGGGCCACCGACGTGGAGGGCAGGAAGGCATGCCTGAAATCGGCTCGTTAGCAGAAGTTCGAAGCGCTGCGGAAATCTGCAACGCCTGCCGGTTTTGTGATAGCTATTGTGCAGTATTTCCGGCGATGGAACTACAGCGCGCATTTTCTGATGGCGATCTCCGTTACCTTGCTTATCTTTGTCATAATTGCCGGGGCTGCTACTACGCTTGTCAAGCGGCTCCGGAGCCAATCGACGTCAATTTACCCCGGAGTTTCGCGGAGTTGAGAGACGAGAGCCACGCACACTACGTTTGGCCCGCCCTATTTGCATCCTTGTTTCGCCGTAACGGCTTGGTCGTATCTGGTACTTGCTTGATCAGCATCACGCTGGTGTTTTTAGTCACCTTATTGCCGGCTACCCCAGGGTCGCTTACTCATGCCCTGAGTGGTCCAGGCGCCTTCTATCAGGTTATCCCCTGGAGGACGATGATGAGCGTCGCCAGTGTGAGTCTACTATTCTCTGTTTTTGCACTGGCTGTAAGCGGTATCAAATTTTGGCGAGAATCGGGGAGGAAGGATAAGCGGCTCCGACCGACTGCTATTCTGCACGCACTGCGTGATATCATAACACTTCAAAACCTCGGAGGAGGTGGTCGGATCTGTAGCGATCACGATAAAAGCTTCTCGATGCTGCGGCGGCGATTCCACCATGCCATGGCCTATGGTTTCTTGCTCTGTTTCTTGGCGACCTGTACCGCGACCGTTTACGCGCATTTCTTCGACCAACCAGCACCCTACCCACTATTCAGCCTACCAGCTCTGTTTGGCACGATTGGTGGTACCGGGCTCATTATCGGCACATCGGGTCTTATCTGGGTGAAAATAATCAGTGATCCTGCCCCTGCTGTGGCACGGCTGATGAACACCGACTTTGCCTTGCTCGGGTTGCTCTGGCTAGCTGCGATGACCGGCCTCCTGTTGCTTGCTATGCGCGCGACACCCGCCATGGGCGTCCTGCTTGCGCTCCATCTAGGCACTATCCTCGCGCTATTCCTGCTGCTTCCCTACAGCAAATTTGTCCATGGCTTATACCGTGGTCTTGCCTTGCTTCGCGCCGCCGCCGACCGCTCACAACTCGATCCAAAGAATAGCTCTCCGTAGTTTCAACGTCACCGTTACGTGGACGGGGTTCTCGGGGTGACGAGAATGATTTTAGGAGATTGCAGGAAATCACCCAACCCGAATAAACGACTCTCCACTCATGTCACTTTCCCATGCGCCGAGCGCTCTCCGGCAAATCGTTCGAGTGAAAAAGCTGCGATCCTTGGATCGAGGCGATTGTCCAGAATCGTCGCCGCCATCGCATCGACGCTCACCGGCGTGAGCAGGATGCCGTTGCGATGATGTCCCGCCGCCACGAACAGGCCGGGTAGGCCAGCCGGACCGAGAATCGGCGCGTCGTCCCGCGCGCCGGGGCGAAATCCGACCCAGGTCTCGATCACTGGCAATTCCTCGATTCCCGGCAGCGCGCGCCAAGCGCCATCGAGCAGTGTATAGAGGCCGCCGGCGGTGATCGTGGCATCGAACCCACGCTCTTCGACGGTCCCCCCCACGATCAGGCGACCATCCGCGCGCGGCACAAGATAGGCGCGCGGCGCCCAGACCACGTGGCGGACCAGGGGATTCGCCTTATCCATCTGGACCGCCAGCATCTGCCCTTTCACTGGCCGAATCGGCAGGCGCGGGATCGGCAGATCAATTCCGGCCGACCATGCACCGGCTGCCACCACCACCGTATCAGCCGCATGCGTGCCATCCGCGGTGATGACTCCGGTGGCGCGGCCCTGCGCGGCGTCGACCCCAGTGATCGGGCAGTGTTCGTGCAGCATGCCGCCGGCCTGGAGGAATGCCCGTTTCAGCGCGATTGCTACCAGCCGGTTGTCGACCTGGATATCGCCGGGCGAAAAGATGGCGCCTGCCAGATTGGGCGAAAGATACGGCTCCCGCTCCCGCGCTTCTGCAGGGGTAAGCCATTCCAGGGCCACGTTCTGTGTACGCTGGAACGCCATATCGTGCCGCAGCTTCGCCGCATCGTCGCGGTTAAGGGCGATAATCAGCGTGCCCTCACGGCGCAGCCCAATCTTCATGCCGGAAGCGGCTTCAAGTTCTGCCGCAAAATCCGGCCACAGGGCGAGGCTGTCGCGGTTGAGCGCTCCGAGAGCCGCTTCGCCGGGCTCGGTCTCGCAACCGGCGGCGAGCATCCCCGCCGCCGCCCAGCTCGAACCATACCCAGCTTCGTCGCGATCGAAGACATGCACCTCGGCATCGCGCGCGGTCAGGCGCCAGCCGATCGCGAGACCAATCACGCCACTACCGATGATCGCGACCTTCATCGAATCACTCCGCCGCCTGGCCTTCCACGTAGATCCGGCTGCCGCCCCCTCGGAACTCGGTGCTCTTCTGCTCCATCCCGGCCACTCACTCGCCATCCGCCCGGTGCTCGGCGGCCCCATTGGCCACCTGAATCCGGCCGAGATTCTTCCGGTGGCCGACGAAGATCTTTTCGGTGGGGGATACCGGCACAGGTATACTTGTATTGCATGACCGTCGGGCCATCGCCCCGGTCAGCAGCGTGCGGGTTGGCGGGCAGGGTGGCACGAGCTTGTCAGCCGCTGCGGAGCCGTTGTCCTCCGGCTTGACCGCGCGGGCATCCATCGTCTCGAATCCGCGCTGCGCGAACTTCGGCCCACGCAATTGCGGCAGGCCGCCATCGAAATCGAGCATGAAACCGGAATCGGTGAACGGGCCCGACGGGTCGTAGAGCCGGAACGGTGCGTGGCGGGAAGACGGATGCAGATCGACGGCGCGGAACGGTCCGCCGATATCCGGACGATCGGGCGGCGACGAATAGAACTTGCGATAGATCTTGCGTGAGTCGGCAACCGAGCCGGTCGTGACGATGGCGGGCTTGGTCTGCACGGTCATGGCGCGCTCCTCTCAGAGACAATGTTTGGATGGGCCGGTAGGGTCGGACCACCAGGAGCGGCCAGATGTTCTTTGAGGCGCGACATCAGCTCGACTAGGGTGTGTCGTCATTTGACCGGGGGGGATTCCGGCGCGACCGTTTTCCTGATTCATAGCAGATCAGCATTCCGAAAGGCTGATCGATGGGGCGTTATGGGCTGAGGGCTGACCAATGGGAGCGGATTGCGCATCTT
>NZ_JAIMBZ010000018.1:71479-72181 GCF_025499445.1 Acidiphilium sp. AL | reverse complement strand
GACATAGGCGGCCAGACGTGATTCGCTGCCTTGCGTGTTCGATTCGAGACCCACCACCCGCCTCCACGAGTCAGAATCTCTACCCACTCACACGCGTCAACGAATCGCTGCAAGAATTTTGTGACACAGTAAGACTAGGAGTCGGTCAGGTAGTCAGTGTCCATCGCCATCGCCATCATGGCCGCCACCGCCGCCACGATCGCCGTCGTCGTCAAAATCACGGCCATCATCGTCGCCGCGGCCGTAGCCATTGTAGAATCCAAAATTGCCTGACCCATAGGCGGGGCCATTGTAGGCTGACTGGCCATAGTAATCCGGGCCGTAGCCGTTCCGGGGAAATGGGCGCATCCCGACAAACCAAGCGTGGCAAGGCCAAACCCAAAGACCAAAAGCGCAATCTGAAGGAGCCTTGGCGTTCCGATCACCCCCTTTGGTTCGAGATATGGGTGGAGAACCCAGGACCACCAGAGTTCGACGCAAAACCTGTTTTCCGTCCACGGATCACGCGCCGGAGCTCTGCACCATGTCTGGAACGCCCCCGTCGCGCAAGGTGAAAGTGGAACGAGGCGATGATCGCGTGCTGTCATGTCTACGGCCTGTTCGTGGTGCGATGGGACCGCACTGGCCATGATGAAGTCCGCGAGCTGGTTTCCGATCAAAATAAAACTAGCCTTTGGTCGAGCGCCTGAAGTAGTACCGGTC
>NZ_JAIMBZ010000018.1:50251-71469 GCF_025499445.1 Acidiphilium sp. AL | reverse complement strand
CTGTTCGTGGTGCGATGGGACCGCACTGGCCATGATGAAGTCCGCGAGCTGGTTTCCGATCAAAATTGCGCACTCTGGAGGCGCTCCGACCCCTTGGATTTCAGCAGCTCCCGGATGCGACCGGTTCGTCATCATTCCTCAGCACCTCAACGCGATAGCAATCGCGGCCGGTCTGGCGTGATCGATATCGATCACAGTGCCGGCGCGACGTAATTCTCGTCCCTGCTCATCAAAACCCATGCGATCCGGGCATTCTTGTTGGCCAGCGCCACGGCGACGACCTTCGGCCGTTTGCGCTCCAGCAGCCGCGTCGCCCAGGTTCGGCTGGGATTGGTTTGCCGGGCATAGCGCAGCACTGCCGTCGCCCCGAGCACCAATAATCGCCGGAGATACCCATCACCCTGCTTGCTGATGCCCAAGGCGCGCTCCTTGCCACCGCTACTATGAGCCCGCGGTGTCAGTCCGAGCCAGGCAGCAAAGCATCGCCCCGAGCGGAATACGTTGGCATCTGGGACGCTGGCCGCAATCGCGCTGGCGGTGATCGGGCCAATGCCTGGAATTCCGGCCAGGCGCAGGCTCTGCTCATTGCCGCGATGCCAGGCCATGATTTTAATCTCGATCGCTTTGATCTGCTGTTCTGCACTCTCGATCTGCGCGATGATCCCGTTCAAGGCGGCGTGCGCGAACGCCGGCAACGCGTCGCCGCAGGTTCGGAACATTTCGAACAACTGCGTCATGCCACCGGGTCCCTGGGAGGCGACCATGCCGAATTCGCCGAGATGGGCGCGCATCGCATTGGTCAGCATCACCTTCTGCCGCACCAACAACTCCCGTACCTTGTGCAAGGTCAGAACAGCCTGCTGCTCGGCCGTCTTGATCGGCACGAACCGCATCGTCGGTCGTGTCACCGCCTCGCAAATTGCCGCGGCGTCCGCCGCATCGGTCTTACCCCGTTTCACATAAGGCTTGACGTAGGCAGGCGGCATCATCTTCACCGTATGCCCCATGGCTACAAGCTCGCGCCCCCAGTAATGTGCCGAACTACACGCTTCCATGCCGATCAGGCAGGCCGGCAACTTGCTGAAGAACGGTCTCATGTCCGCTCGTCGCAACTGCCGGCGCACAATGACGCGCCCGTCCGCGGCAACCCCGTGAACCTGGAAGATGTTTTTCGCCAGATCCAGGCCAATCGTCACAATCCATTCCATGGATACACCCTCCTATGTTGACGGTTCGGCATCCTACCGCAGTTCGGCCGCAGCGAACGCCAGCGGTTGGGTGGGGGCGTTCCACACCATCAGAATTGGACGCGAAATGGGGGTCGCGGTTGGACGCGATTTGACACCTCAGTCTTGGACACCGACCGACACGCCACCAAATAAGTGCGGATTTCAACCGGCGTTCACAGCCGTCTACACCTACGGTATGCACACATCTCTTTGCGGCAAAGAATCAACCCGAAAAAATTTCGCCGAAGCCAGATTAAAGTACATGATCTGAAGTGCTCATAATAGAGAACACATAACGGGATCAAATCGGAATATCGGTTACAATCCGTTGATTTACATACATTTTATGAAATGTGTGAATCCCGTAGCCGTCTACACCCACCCGCGCACAGGTTTCCTAAACGCCAAGGGCGCCGCGCAGGCCGGCGAAACTCGCGGCCACGCTCTTGCCTCTGGTGTCGAAAGCGAGATCGGCCTTGGCGTAGAAGGCGCCGCGGCCGGCCAGAATCATCTTCAAATCCTCCATCGCCTCGGCGCTGTCCGCCATCGGCCGCAAATCGCCCTGGGCGATCACCCGGTTCATGTGCTCCTCAGGGCTCGCCTGCAGCCAGACCGTGAAGCACTCGGCGAGCAGCAGGCTGAACGTCGCGGGCTCGGAAACCAGCCCCCCGCCCGTGGCGATCACCACGTGCTCATGGTCGCGCAGCGCGCCTTCCAACGCCTGACGCTCGTAGCGCCGATAGGCATTCGGCCCATAGAGCGCCTGGATTTCCGACGGAGAACAGCCGGCGAGCCTGGTGATCTCCCGGCCCAGCTCGACAAAGGGCCGATCGAGCGCCTCGGCCAGCATCCGCCCCAGCGTGGTCTTGCCCGCGCCGCGCAGGCCGATCAGCGCGATCCGGTCGCGCCGCCGCTCCTCGCGGCGTGGCGCGCCGAACAGCGAAGCGAGGGCGTTCTGCGCGGCCTGAAGCTCCACCGCGCCGCGCCCATGCAGGATTTCGCGGATCATCAGCCATTCCGGGCTCGATGTCGTCTCGTCGCCCAGCAATTCCGCCAGCGGGCAGGCCAACGCCTCGGCCACCTGCCGCAGCACCAGGATCGAGACATTGCCGACCCCGCTTTCGAGATTGGCGAGATGCCGTTCCGAGACCCCGGCCGTGCGCGCGAGCATCCTGCGGGGCATGGCCCGGCGCGCGCGCAGCATCCGCACCCGCTCGCCGAGGGTGGCGAGCAGCCGGTCCTTCGCGTCGTCCTGTCGAGGCCCGCCGTCTGAGGGAGCGTCCATGCGATCGGTCTTCCTTTATCGGAGAACATGCACTATAGTTCATCACAGGCACGATAAAGCATATCAATAACGGGAGAAAACGATGGCGATCAAGCGGGGGACGATCAAGGTGCCCGGCGACAAGCCCGGTAACGCGGCGGATTACTTCATCGACCGCCATGTCCGCGAGGGACGCGGCGAGCGCATTGTCTTCATCGACGAGACGCGGGCGATCACCTATGCCGGGCTCCACGCCGAGACCAGCCGTTTCGCCGCCGGGCTGCGCGTGGCCGATATCAGGCGCGAGGCGCGAATCGCGCTGATCCTGCTCGACAGCATCGAATTTCCGGTCGCCTTCTGGGGGGCGATCCGCGCCGGGGTGGTGCCGGTGCCGGTCAACACCATGCTGCCCGCCGACCAGATCGGCTATATCCTTGGCGATTGCCGGGCCGAGGCGGCGATCGTCTCGGCGGCTCTGCTCCCGGCCCTGGCGCCGACGCTGTCGTCATTGCCCGATCTCCGGCGCATCATCGTCGCGGGCGATACCGAGGCAACCAGCGGCGTGATGTCGCTCGACGCTTTAATGGCACCGGACGGAGACGATGCGCCGCCGGCCGATGCCAGTCCCGACGAACTCGCCTTTTTTCTCTATTCCTCCGGCTCGACCAGCGCGCCCAAGGGCGTGCGCCATGTCCATGGCAGCCTGCGCGCCACCGCCGATACCTTCGCCGCACAGGTGCTTGAAATCGCTCCGGACGATTTAGTCTATTCGGCAGCCAAGCTATTCTTTGCCTATGGACTCGGCAATGCGATGACGTTTCCGATGTCGGTCGCCGCCGCCGCCGTGCTTTCGCCGCACCGGCCCACGCCCGAGCATGTTTTCGCCCTGATGCGCGCGCACCGGCCAAGCATTTTCTGCGGCGTGCCGACGCTCTATGCAAACCTTCTGCATCATCCCGGCATCGGGCCGGGCGCGGGCTCGGACCGGCTGCGCCGCTGCACCTCGGCCGGCGAGGCGCTGCCCCCGCATATCGGCACCGCATGGTCGCGCATCACCGGCGCCGACATCATCGACGGCGTCGGTTCCACCGAGATGCTGCATATTTTTCTCTCCAACCGGCCCGGTACGATCCGCTACGGCACCTCCGGCATCGCGGTGCCGGGATATGTGCTCCGCCTGGTCGATGAGGACGGGCGCGATATCGAGGGCGAGGGGCCGGGCGAATTATGGGTGCGCGGCGCGAGCATGGCCGATGGCTACTGGAACCTGCTGGAAAAATCCCGCCGCACCTTCATCGGCGAATGGATGGTCACCGGCGACAAATACACCCGCGATACCGACGGGTTCTATACCTATTGCGGGCGCAGCGACGACATGTTCAAGGTCAGCGGCATCTGGGTCAGCCCGTTCGAGGTCGAGACCGCGCTCACCTCCCACTCCTCGGTGCTGGAGGCGGCGGTGATCGGCGATCGCGATGCCGATGGGCTGACCAAACCGCGCGCTTTTATCGTGTTGAATGAGGAGATTCCGGCGACGCCCGATTTGATCCGGCAATTGCAGGAGCATGTGAAACGCCGCATCGGCCCGTGGAAATATCCGCGCTGGATCGACATCGTCGATGATCTGCCGAAAACCGCGACCGGCAAGATCCAGCGCTTCAAGCTGCGCGCGGGCGTCTGCCCATGAGCGATGCGTCCCTCACGCTCGACGGGCGCCGCATCGAGGCGCGCCTCTGGGGCGAAATCACCGCCGATGCGCCCACCATCGTCATGCTGCACGAGGGGCTGGGCTCGGTCTCGCTCTGGCGCGATTTTCCGGCGCATCTCGCGGCGGCGACTGGCGGCGCCGTCTTCGCCTATTCGCGTTTCGGCTACGGCCTGTCCGATCCGGTGCCGCTACCCCGTCCGCTCACCTACATGCATGACGAAGCGCTTGCGATCCTGCCGCGCGTGCTCGAAGCGGCCGGCATCCGGCGCACGATTCTGCTCGGCCATTCGGACGGCGCTTCGATCGCTCTGATCCATGCCGGAGGGATGCAGAATTTTTCGCTCCGTGGCCTTATTCTCATCGCGCCGCATCTGTTCGTCGAGGATATCTCGGTCGCCAGCATCGAAGCGGCACGTGACGCCTATGAGACCACCGATTTGCCCGCCCGCCTCGCGCGCCACCATCGCGATCCCGGCAACGCCTTTTGGGGTTGGAACGACGCCTGGCTCGATCCCGGCTTCCGCGCCTGGCGCATCGATGAGTATGTGCCGACGATCCGCGTGCCAATGCTCGCGTTCCAGGGCAGCGACGACGAATACGGCACGGCGGCGCAGCTTCGCCCGTTGGAGACCGATTCTTATTGTCCGGTCGCGACCCATCTGGTCGCGGGCGCGCGCCACACCCCGCATCTCACCCACGAGGCCGTGGTGCTGGCGCTGATTGCGCCGTTCGTCGCCCGGATTCGCGCGCTCGAATGAAGGTTTATGCAAAATATTGCAGTTTTCTGTTGACTGGTGACAAAAATGCAGTATTATGCAGAAATTGGAGGACGCGAAATGGATGCCATGGCGACACGGACACTGATCGACTTCCGCACCGATCCCACGTGCTACAAGCATTGGCGCATCGAGTTCGATGGCCCGGTCGCGCATCTCATCATGGATGTCGATCCCAATGGCGGGCTGGTGCCGGGCTATGAATTGAAGCTCAATTCCTACGATCTCGGGGTCGATATCGAATTGCACGACGCGGTGCAGCGGTTGCGCTTCGAACACCCCGAAGTGGGCGCGGTGGTGCTGCGCTCGGGCAAGGACAACGTGTTCTGCGCCGGAGCCAACATCCGCATGCTCGGCCAGTCGAGCCACGGCCACAAGGTCAATTTCTGCAAATTCACCAACGAGACGCGGCTGTCGATCGAGGATGCCACCGAAAATTCCGGCCAAACCTATCTGTGTGCGGTGAGCGGCCCGGCGGCCGGCGGCGGCTACGAATTGGCGCTGACCGCGTCGCATATCATGCTGATCGACGACCGGAAATCCTCGGTCTCGCTCCCCGAATTGCCGCTTCTGGCGGTGCTTCCCGGCACTGGCGGGCTGACCAGGGTGACCGATAAGCGCCGTGTGCGCCGCGACCTCGCCGACGTGTTCTGCACCACCGAGGAAGGCGTGCGCGGCAAGCGCGCGGTCGCGTGGCGACTGGTCGATGAGGTGATTCCCCCCTCCGCCTGGGCCGAAACAGTGGCAAAGCGCGCGCGCGAAGCCGCCGCGCGGTCCGATCGTCCGCGTGACGCGAAGGGTATTGCGCTAACGTCGTTGGAGCGCCGGATCGACGGCGGTTCGATCCGCTATCTGCTTGTCAGTGTCGATTGCGACTCGGAAAAACGCCGTGCGGTGATCACGGTGCACGGGCCGACCGAGCCCGTTCCTGACAGCGTTGACGATGCGGTTGCGCAAGGAGCAGAAATCTGGCCGCTGGCGATGGCGCGCGCGCTCGACGACGCGATCCTGCATCTGCGCCTCAACGAGCCGGAACTCGGCCTGTGGGTGTTCCGCACCGAGGGCGATCCCGCCGCCGTGCTCGCCTATGACGCATTTCTCGAAACCCATGCCACGCATTGGCTCATCCGCGAGACCACGCATTTCATCAAGCGCGTGCTCAAGCGCATCGATGTCACCTCGCGCAGCGTGGTCGCCCTTATAGAGCCGGGAAGCTGCTTTGCCGGCACGCTCGCCGAACTCGCTTTCGCCGCCGACCGCTCGGCGATTTTCGCGGGTGAAGCGTCGGGCGATAACAAACCGCCGGCGACACTCACACTCGGGGCCGCCAATTTCGGCACCTATCCGATGGGCAACGGACTGACCCGGTTGCAGACCCGCTTCCTCGGCGAACCGCAAAGCCTCGCGAAAGCCCAAACCGCGATCGGTGCGCCGCTCGACGCCGAAGCGGCGAACGACATGGGGCTCGTCACCTTCGCCTACGACGCCACCGACTGGGCGGATGAAATCCGAATCATGCTGGAGGAGCGGGCAAGTTTCTCGCCTGACAGTCTCACCGGCATGGAGGCCAATCTGCGCTTCCCCGGCCCGGAAACCATGGAAACCCGCATCTTCGGCCGGCTGACCGCCTGGCAGAACTGGATATTCCAGCGACCCAACGCGGTCGGCGCCACCGGCGCGCTGCAGCGCTACGGAACCGGCCAGCAAGCCGATTTCGACCGCAACCGCGTTTGATCAGGAGCATCCAATGCCCGACGGCATGACCATCGACTATGACGGGCTGATCCCGAACAATGTTGACCTCGCCACCGATCAGCGCGTGCGCAAGGCGCTGGAAACCTGGCATCCCGGCTATATCGACTGGTGGAAGGACATGGGACCCGAAGGGTTCCAGCAGTCGCTGGTCTATCTGCGCACCGCGATCGGCGTTGATCCGAAGGGTTGGGCGAAGTTCGATTATGTGAAAATGCCTGAATATAAATGGGGGATCCTGCTTGCCCCGGCGGCGGAAGGCCGCACCATCCCATTCGGCAAGCACAAGGGCGAGCCCGCGTGGCAGGACGTGCCGGGCGAATACCGCGCCATGCTGCGCCGGTTGATCGTGGTGCAGGGCGACACCGAACCCGCATCGGTCGAGCAACAGCGCCATCTGGGGGCGACCGCGCCCTCGCTGTATGACATGCGCAATTTGTTCCAGGTGAATGTCGAGGAAGGCCGTCATTTATGGGCGATGGTCTATCTGCTGCACAAATATTTCGGCGCGGATGGCCGTGAGGAAGCCGAGGAATTGTTGCAGCGCCGCTCGGGCAACCAGGACACGCCGCGCATGTTGGGTGCGTTCAACGAGGCGACGCCGGACTGGCTGTCGTTTTTCATGTTCACCTACTTCACCGATCGCGACGGCAAGATGCAGCTCGAAGCCCTCGCGCAGTCGGGCTTCGATCCGCTCTCGCGCACCTGCCGCTTCATGCTCACCGAGGAAGCCCACCACATGTTCGTCGGCGATAGCGGCGTGCAGCGCGTGGTCGAACGCACCGTGCAGGCGATGCAGCAGGCCGGTATCACCGATCCCACTGACATCGCGTCAGTCCGCGCGCTCGGCGTGATCGATCTGCCGACCATTCAGAAAAAAATGAACCTGCATTTCTCGCTCACCCTCGATCTGTTCGGCAACGAGATCAGCACCAACGCGGCGAACGCCTTCAATGCCGGCATCAAGGGCCGCTATCGCGAGGACAAGCTCGATGACGACCATGCGCTGATCGACGCGACCTATCCGGTGCTGCGCTGCATCGACGGGCAGATCGTTGAACAACAAGCCCCCGCGCTCTCCGCGCTGAACATGCGCCTGCGCGACGACTACGTGAAGGATTGCGAATCGGGTGTGGGGCGCTGGAACCGGGTGATCGAGAAGGCCGGTTTCGGCTTCCGGCTGAAACTGCCACATGTCGCGTTCAACCGCGCGATCGGCGAGTTCGCCGCGATCCATGCCGATACCGAGGGCAATCTGCTCGACGGCACGGCCTGGAACGAGCGCAAAGGCGCGTTCCTGCCCGACGATGCCGATGCCGCCTACATCAGCAGCCTGATGGTGCCGGTGCACGAGACGGGAAAATTCGCCTCCTGGATCGCGCCGCCGCGCGTCGGCATCGACAACAAGCCGGGCGACTTCGAATACGTCCAGATCGTTCAATAACGGTAGGTTGCCAATGCTTGACGCGCCGGTCAAACAGCATCTGATCGACCCCGAGATTTGCATCCGCTGCAACACCTGTGAGGCGACGTGCCCGGTCGACGCGATCACGCATGACGATAACAACTATGTCGTCGATGCGGCGAAATGCAATTTCTGCATGGATTGCATTCCACCCTGCCCGACCGGCTCGATCGACAACTGGTTCGTGGTGAACAAGGTTTTCTCGATCGAGGACCAGTTTTCCTGGCTCGAACTGCCGCCAAAACCACCCGAAGCCGAGACATCGACCGCCGACGCGCTGGACGACGAAGCGCAACATCTGCTCGACGAGGCGCATACCGGCGCGGGCGGCCATGTGCCGGCGCCCGCCAGTGCGGCAAAGCCGCGCATCAATCTGTTCAACCGCGCGAAACCGGCGATCGCGACAGTCACCGGCAATCTGCGCATCACCGCGCCCGACACCGACTCCGATGTCCGCCACATCATTCTCGATTTCGGCACTGTCGCGTTTCCGTTACTCGAAGGCCAGAGCATCGGAATCGTCCCGCCGGGGCGCGACGCGAACGGCCGGTCGCACACCATGCGCCTCTATTCGATCGCGAGCCCGCGCGACGGCGAACGACCGAACACCAACAACCTCGCGATCACGGTCAAGCGCGTGCACGAACCGCGCGACGACGGCACGATGTTCGCGGGAATCGCCTCGAACTTTCTGTGCGATCTGACGCTCGGTGCCACCATCGAGGTGATCGGCCCGTTCGGGGCCACCTTCCTGATGCCCGACGACCCTGACGCCGATATCGTGATGATCTGCACCGGCACCGGATCGGCGCCATTCCGTGGCTTCACCGAGCGCAGGCGACGCACGGCCTCCACCCCGCGCGGACGGCTGCATTTGTATTTCGGCGCGCGCACGCCGGGCGAACTGCCCTATTTCGGTCCGCTGCAGCGCCTGCCCGAAACATTGATCGTCAAGGAACTCGTCTATTCGCGCATCCCGGAGCAACCCCGCGAATACGTCCAGGACCGGATGCGCTCTCGCTCTGCCAGCCTCGCCGCGCTGCTGGCGAAAGACACGCTGCACATCTATATCTGTGGTGTGCATGGGCTTGAGAGCGGCGCGGAAGCCGCGTTGACCGACATCGCCGCCAATGCCGGGCTCGACTGGTCAGCCCTCCGCGCCCGGATGCGCGCCGAGGGCCGGTTCCACGTCGAGACGTATTGACTCTTTGGTGCCGAACGCGATCCAGAGGCCCGAGAGGGCGACGACCCCGGCTGCACCGGCCCGGATGGCGTTCACGAAAAGACGATCACCTTGCTGGTCGGCCTCGACTTGCGACAGGCTTTACTCGCAAGCGGAAAATTCCGCGTCGCCATGACTCGGATGCGCGACGTGTTCGTTTCACTCGCCGACCGGGTCGCCATGGCCGAGCGTGCCCAGGCCGACGCTTTCGTCTCGCTGCATTGCAACCACCTGCCGGACCCGGCCCTGCGCGGCGCATTGGTTTTCACCTTGTCGCGCCATCCGTCGGACGCGCTCGCCGCTGCGATCGCGCGAACCGAGAACAGCTACGATCATGGTCCGCTGCTGCCGCGGTTCCGCGGCGTGACGCCGCAGGTGGGCAGCATTCTCGGCCGACTCGAACTGCACGCGACCGAACGTGCCGCACGCAACCTTGCCCACGACATCGTCACGGCGATGCGCGGCGATATTCTGCTGCTGCCCGACCCGCGGCGTAGCGCCGATTTCGCGGTGGCTGTGACAATGGATTCTGGCCCACTTCAAGCTGATTGAACTGTCCCCCTTCGCCATGTGACAGGCTTTCCCTGTCGCGGACTACTACGGGGGCTCCGCCAGCATGATGGATATCGGGGCCAACTCCCTTGGCATTCCATCATGCCTTCCCTCGTTCATATGCTGGACTTTCATGCGCTGGGGAGGTTGCCGGTCGCAGTCCTTGTCCTTGCGTCCCGCAAGTCGATGCCAACGTCATGGCCTGGCTGCGTTCTCTCCATGACTCCCTGCAGGCGGCATACCTGTCCCCCTGCATTCAGATGCCGCCGGCTTACGTCTCCGGCATCATCATCAGCATTCCGCCTGTTAAGCCGTGTAGGCGAAGGCGACATTTCAGCCCTCGGATGCGGATTAACCGGTTCGTGTTCCTCAGCCTTCCAGCGCTACAGCCTCGGGGACCATCTCGGCGTAACGGCTTCGCCTCAATCCCCTTTACCTGCGGGCTACGTCACCCTGCCAGTTGACGGCAGGTCACCGCCGCTTGGGCTCATGCCCCCTCACAGCAGAGGGCAAGGCATTCGTTCAATTCCTCCTTTCTCCTTCGCATTCCAGTCATATGCACCCCGGACCATCCGGGACGAGGCGCACCATAGGTGAAATCGCTGACCCAGAGCCGGTTGGGGCAAGTTGCGTGGAATTCCCGGTTCACCCGATCCAACGGGCATGGCCGGCTTCGTCGGAATACGCAGCTTAGTCCCACAATCTCACATCGAAAGAAAATTGATTGATAGACACGATTTTTGAGTATTTTGCGTTAGCATGTATTGGGTTTAGAAGATAATTGACGGCGGGCGGCACGATGATCGATGGCACACGCAGCACCGCCGACCGCTGAGCTGCTACCCAGCTATCGCCTGCTTCTCTGGTATCAGGTGGAACAGAACCAATCTCTGCAGGCGGCTCGTCGGGCAGCTCAACTTTCATGATTACATAGTCGTCGGGCAGCAGGTCAGGTGGCAGATCGAGGTGAACACGGACCTCAAGAGCCGCCAGGGCTGGATGGTCGGCAAGATAAACGACCGCTACACCCGGTGAATTCCATCGCCCGCCGGTAGTTTTGGCGCCGGTGCCAGACAAGTCGGCGTATCGCCGTTTTGAAATTCGCCATGCCGTGATCAAGCGGCGACGCCGTGGGCAATCCGGGTAAGCAGGGACTCGACCTCGCGCGTGCCGGCGTCCGTGTCGAGGAGCTGGAGTGGGGACTGGCCTTCTAGGGCCGTGGTCGAGCGCCGCAGCCAGATTGCCGCCTTTTGGCGACTTTCAAAAACATCCTCCGCCGTGGCGATGATCCTGAGCAACCGGATAAACCGATCCGATTGTTCGACAGAGAGGCGCCCGATCTGCCGGCGGTGTGCCAGCGTCTTCCGAGGCACGGCGAGTTGATCCACCTCCACAGCCGTCACCAGACCATCGCGAATCGCCTCATCGATCAGTTCGACTGGGAGGCCGTCACGAATCTCGCGAACCGCCTCCAGACCAGTGATGGCTATATTCATGACGTAAACTCCTTGGCGATATGCCGATGATATAGCGGCATATCGCCAAATTGCAAGGGTGGCGCCGGGCGGACCCATATTCTCGCATGAACGACGTGGGTTGCCGTCAACCGCCCTCTTCCATGAAATCCAACGCTTGGTAGGGAATCGCTGCGAATCAGCGCAAGATCTGGGCCAAAGGAATGAGGGGAGTCGTGAGGATTTTCCCTCATTTCTTCACTCTCAGCTACTGTAAATCCGATACCTTCCGTCCTCGATCTCCGCGCCCACTACCTTGCGGTCGCTCTCTTCCCAGTCCGCACCGTCGAGACCGAGACGCTGGCCATCAATCCGGTGCAGATCCGGCCGCCAATGCCGTTCGCCGTGGATGATCCGCTCAGGTGTATGGCCGTGGATGATGATCCGCCCGTTCAACGGCTCGCGGGTCCACCACCAGCGTGCCCAAGTGTAGTGCTGCTCGGATCCATCGATAAACCCTGTCCACAGAACCGGAATCGAAAACCATCGCTGGTGAGGAATTTTTACACCCCACCCTGGTCCGCCATGGGTGAGCGTCAGATTTCCGGTATCGCGATGCGAGACCATGCCTTCGATCTGCGCGAGACCGGTTTCGCCCAGCTGATCGATCAATCGACGTCGCAGCAGCGCGGTGTCTTCGCAATTCACGATCGCCAGTTCTTCGAACAGTGCCAGGCCGCCATTGCCGTCGATCCAGATATCCCGGCACGACCGCTCATCCCAGCGGTGCAATCCGTCTTTCCTCGCAGCGATCTCAGCCTCTCGCTGCTTCTGCCAGTCAAGAAGAAGTAGCAGGAACAGGTCATGATTGCCGGCAACAAGGGTCTTGCCGCTGAACCCCAAGGTCTCCTCGGGCCGTGTGGCGAGTTTCAGCGCCCCGACATGATCCGGCCCTTTGTCGATCAGGTCGCCCAACAGCGTCAGATGGCCCTGACCCGCCGCGGCTGCACGCTCACCCATCGCGCGCAGGACGGCTTCAAAGGGTCCGGCAAACCCATGAACATCGCCGATCACGAATTCATGACCATCCGGGTTCAGATCCGGGACATCGATCCAGTCAGAAATCTCGACCGTCATTCCACTCATCTCCATTCCCCCACAACCACGGCTCGGCAATCCCGAGGCCGCGCACCGGAATCCCGGTACTGGTCTCGCCCTCATAGCTGCGATGGTGATGCCCATGCACGACAAGTTTCACGTCCTGTAATGGGCCGCAGCTTGGTGATAGGCGGTGAGGTGGCTGTCTCCCAGAATGATGGTGTTTCGAACGGGGTCCGAAGGCTGATGATTTTCACTTTGTGCCTACAAGAAATTAACCGGGCTTGAGCGTCAAAAGGATTGCATCAGTGAGGGTTTTCGCGGCGCGCGAGGGCCGTTCGCGTGGGTAGGCTATATAGAAAATATCCTCGAAGCTCATGACGTTGGGCAAAATGGCCCGCAAAAGCCCCTTATTCACCGCGTCTTCGGCATAGTGGTCGGGGAGAAAGCCGATATAGACGCCCGTCAAAAGCAGAAGGAGCGTGCCTTCCATATGCGGTGTCGCGGCGGACCACCCGAAATTTACCCCGCAGATCGGCGCATCCGCCATATAGGTGCGTCTGGCAAAAGGCTGGGTTTCGAGCATCTCTGGCGTGATGCTCTCATTGGGAAGATTGAACAAAGCATGTTTCTGGCCGCAATAGAGCTTCTGAACTTCGGAAAAGGCGTTACACGCCCTGAATTGCGATGTTGTGCTGGCGGTTTCCGGTGTCAGGACGACTTGGTAGGCGCCGTTCAGCAGTCCCTGGTGAAGGACTTGAGGGGCAGCAACGTCGATCTCGAGCCTGACGCGGGGAGCAGCACGATGGAACGCCGCCAGCGCGGCCGGCAGATTAAGGGCACCATTGCTGACCATCGCATCGACCAGACCGAATCGAAGTGTTCCTGACAATTCACCCTGAGCATCGCCCAGCCGGCTTTGAAATCGTTCGATCGAACCGAAAAGCTCGAGTGTTGCGGCATGAATCTGGCTGCCTTCCTCGGTTAGGATGAAGCCACTGCGCCCTCTTTCGCATAGCCGCAATCCTAGCCTCGCCTCCAAATCGCGTATATGGATTGAAATCGTGGCCTGGGTCATGCCGAGGCTGGCCTGGGCAGCCGAAAAACCGCCGTGGTGGACAATGGTCGCAAAAACCCGCAGCAGACGCAGATCGACATCGCTAAGAGACAGGGCGAGGACGCGTTGAGACGAGCGGCTGCGCATACATTGAATAAAGCATAACTAAACTTCAAATCATAGAAATTTATTAAGCTGAAGATTCGAGGCCAGTTCACCCCCACAATAGCAAGGCGGGGGTTCATGGTGAGCAATTCCTACGATACCGGGCGGCTGAATCTGCCGTTTGTCGGTATTTGCACCTTCGGGAAATATCCTTACCGTCCCGATTGGGAGGCCATTGATGCGGATGTGGCCATCCTGGGTGCGCCTTTCGATTGCGGCACGCAATGGCGGGCTGGGGCGCGTTTCGGACCTCGTGGGATCCGCGAGGCATCGACCCTGTTCTCGTTCGGTCATGACGGCGCCTATGACCATGAGGATGGCGTTATATACCTGTCTAACGACGAAGTGAAGATCGTTGATCTTGGCGATGCCGATATCGTGCACACGGACACGGAGGCGAGCCACGCCAATATCGAGTTCGGTGTGCGCAAGATCCTGGCCGCCAACGCGCTGCCGGTGGTGCTGGGCGGCGACCATTCCATCAACATTCCCTGCATCAACGCCTTCGACGAGGATTGTGCGCGCAACGGTCCCATCCATATCGTGCAGATCGACGCCCACCTCGACTTCGTCGATGTGCGCCACGGTGTGCGCTACGGCCATGGCAACCCCATGCGGCGCGCGGCGGAGAAACCTTATGTAAGCGGGTTGTCCCAGTTCGGTATCCGCAACGTATCCTCGACCACCCGTGAGGGCTACGAGGCGGCGCGTTCAATGGGGTCAGACATCCTGTCGGTCCGCCAGATACGCGCCCTGGGGACTGGCGCCGTCGTCGGCCGTGTCCCCGTCGGCGCGCGTTACTACGTCACCATCGATATTGATGGCTTCGACCCCTCCATCGCTCCCGGAACGGGCACGCCTTCTCACGGCGGCTTCATCTATTACGAGGTGCTGGAGCTTCTTGCCGCCCTGGCCAAGCGCGGCACCGTCGTTGGCATCGATCTGGTCGAGGTCGCGCCTGACTACGACCATTCCGGTTCCACCTCCACCCTTGCCGCTCAAGTGCTGATGAACCTGATCGGCCGCATCATGCATGCCAGGAAGAAGTGACGAAATGACGCATGCCTGCGCCGCAGCGGACATGCGTCATACGGGACCGGATGCGGGCAGGAACGAAAACAAGAGTGGCAAGGCACCATTCAACACCGACCGAGCTATGGATTGCCCGTACGGCCGATCCCCAAGGAGGACGAGATATGGACAAAAGCGTTCGCAATTATCTGAAGCAGTATGACATCAGCGACGCCACCCAGCGGTTTCTGGCCAAGCCACAGAAGATGTTTATCAACGGGGCCTGGGTGGACAGCGGCAATGGCGCAGTCTTCGACGTTATCGAGCCGTCCACCGGCGGCCTCGTAACCCGCGTACCCTCTGGCACGGCCGAAGATGTCGACCGAGCCGTCGAAGCCGCGCGCCGTCAATTCGACGGGGGAGCTTGGTGCCGCCTCAAGCCTCTCGAACGCGAACGCCTGCTACACCGGCTTGCGGATCTGATCGAGAAGCATGGTGAGGAGCTTGCCGAGCTCGAAGCCATCGACATGGGTAAATCCGTGAAATTCGCCAGGGAGATCGACATCCAGGGCACGATGGATACCTTCCGCTATTTCGCCGGTTGGCCCTCCAAGCTGCACGGCCGCACGGTCGAGCCGTCCCTGCCCGGGAACTATCTGGCCTATACCCGCAAGGAGCCGCTAGGCGTGGTCGCGGCCATCGTACCCTGGAATTTCCCGCTCCAGACCATGGCCTGGAAGCTTGCGGCCGCCCTTGCCGTCGGCTGTACGACGATCGTTAAGCCGGCGGAATTGACATCGCTCTCGACATTGCGTTTCGGGGAACTGGTCCAGGAATCCGGCATTCCGGACGGCGTGGTCAATATCGTGACGGGCCGTGGCAGCGTGGTCGGCGCAGCCATGTCGGCGCATCGCGGCATCAACAAGGTTACTTTCACGGGTTCCACACCGGTCGGGCGGGAAGTCGGCCGTACCGCCGTGGGTAATTTCAAGCATGTCACGCTCGAGCTGGGTGGGAAATCTCCTGTCCTGGTGCTTGATGACGCAGACCTGCGTAGCGCTGCCCTTGCCGTAGCCAACGGCGTGTTTTTCAACTCCGGGCAGGTCTGCGACGCGGGCACAAGGGTCTATGTTCAGAAGACGGTTTATGAAGCGTTCCTTGAAGAGCTGGTCGCCGTTACTCGGACTCTGAAGATCGCGCCTGGGTTGGACCCTGATTGCTTCATCGGCCCCCTGGTGTCGGCGCAACAGAAGAAAGTTGTGTCTTCGTATATTGAGGCCGGTCAGTGCGAGGGGGCCGAGTTGATTTATGGAGGGGGCAGCCTTGACCGGCCAGGCTATTTCATTGAGCCCACCATTTTCGCCAAATGCCAGCCCGAGATGAAGATCGTGCGCGAAGAGATTTTCGGGCCTGTTCTGGTGACCAGTTCTTTTGAGAAGTTGGATGATGCGGTTTCATTGGCAAACGACTCTGCCTTTGGCCTGGCGGCCGCCATCTATTCGAATGACCTGTCGCGTGTCCATACGCTTATTCCACGTCTGCATGCAGGTACAGTCTACGTTAATGCGCACAGTACGATCGATCCATGCATGCCGTTTGGAGGCTTCAAGGCTTCAGGATTTGGCAAGGATCTTGGCCCCGAACAGCTTGATTACTTGACCGAGACGAAGGCGATTTGGATTACCTTGCCATGAGTTTCTTAGTTAGTCGGCATCCCGCGAAGCTGTGAATGACGTTGTGTTTCAATAATCATTTGGCCCCGTCCGAGAGGCCATAAAAAAGGGAGAGAACAATGCAAAAGAGCCAACAAGTGAGTTCTGCCGCCGCGAGCGCAGGGAAGCTGGAAATCGAAGGTCGTTCCATCGATTTCGTACCGCATAACGAACGAAGAGACAAATTATCCACGCAAGGGCCGTTCTGGTTCGTAGGCAATTTCACGTTCTTTACGACAACCATCGGCTTCGTTGGTCCCAGCGTCGGTCTGAATCCTTTGTGGACCGCAATTGCTGGAACGCTCGGCATCATGTTCGGCACTTTGTTTATGGCCTTTCACGGCTCACAAGGACCGCATCTGGGCCTGCCGCAGATGATCCAGTCGCGCGCCCAGTTCGGGTATAGAGGCGTGATCCTCGTTCTGTTCGCGACTTTATTTGTCTTCGCCGGATTTAACATCGTGAACCTCGTGCTCATGATGCAGGGTCTGAACGCGCTGTTCCACTGGTTGCCCATAATGGTTGTGGCCGTTGTGACCGTGCCCTCCATGCTTCTGGCGATCCTTGGTCATGATTGGATACACAAGACATTCAAGTGGTCGCTTTATGTCTCTTTGCCCCTCTACGGGGCTATCACTTTGGCGGTGATGACAAGCTGGCTGCCGGGGGCATTGGGTGCTGCCGGGATCCATGCTCAGCCTATGCCTGCTCTCGGGTTCAACTGGACGGGAGTCATTACGCAGTTCGCCGCAGGTGCAAGCTATAATATCGCCTATGCTCCCTATGTCTCGGACTATACGCGCTACTTGCCCAAGCACACACGCAGCGGCCTCTTGATCCTGGCCGTGTTCCTGGGGGCTTCCTTGTCCGGTGCCTGGATGATCGCCTTGGGCGGGTGGCTGAGTGTGCATCTGGGCACCGCGGACATTCTGGTCGCACTGAACAGCGTTGGATCCGCCGTCGGGACGAGAGGGGGGGCGCTCGTTGTTGCGTTGGCTATTCTCGTCTTCCTGCCGGTAATTGCCATGAATATCTATAGCGCTAAACTTACCGCCATTACGGGTTGGGACTCGTTTTTCAAGGTGAAACCAACGCCCAAAGTCCGCGTCTGGGCCATTGTCTTCGTAGTACTCCTGCAGTCGGGTGTTGCAATATTTATCAATTCATCCAGTTCGGGATTATCGATTCTCAACATCTATCTTGTCGTCATGTTGTATTTTCTTGTGCCCTGGACTGCAGTCAATCTGACAGATTATTTCTTTGTCCGCAGAGGGCGCTACGCGATTCCGCATTTTTTTCTGCCACAAAAGGACAATATCTATGGATTGTGGGGACGCCGCGGCTTAGTCGCCTATCTGATTGGCTTTGTCATGATGATCCCATTCTTCTGTATCTATAACGGTCCGGATCCGGTCTTCGTCGGGCCAATGTCCCGCCTGATGGGAAATATCGATTTGGCCTGGCTTGTCGGGCTGATCGTTTCCGGCACCGCCTATTACCTGCTCTGCCTGTCGCACGACCTGCCAAAGGAACGGGAATTCATTCGCCGCATCGAAGAACATTCGCCGCATCTCACCACCGGAGATGGCTGGTAAGGGCCTCCCCGCATTCATAATCTGAGGCAAGATCATGTCAAACGAATTCGATTACATCATCGTCGGTGCCGGATCAGCCGGTTGCGTTTTGGCCAATCGGCTGACCGAGGATCCTTCGGTATCTGTCCTGGTGCTCGAATATGGCGGTAGTGATCGCAGCGTCATCATCCAGATGCCGAGTGCCTTCTCGGTGCCAATGAATACCAAGAGATTTAACTGGCACTACGAAACCGAGTTGGAGCCCTATCTGGACGGCCGCCGTCTGCATTGTCCACGCGGCAAGGTGCTCGGCGGGTCGTCCTCGATCAATGGCTTGGTCTATATCCGCGGTCACGCCTATGATTTCGACGAATGGGAAAGCCTGGGTGCGCGGGAATGGGGATATCGTAACTGTCTACCCTATTTCAAGCGGGCTGAGAATTATAAGTTCGGCGGCGACGAATATCGTGGTGGAAGCGGTCCGCTTGCCACTAATAACGGGAATAACATGCAGAACCCGTTATATGGCGCCTGGATCGCCGCTGGCCTGGAAGCGGGTTACATCAAGACGGATGACTGTAACGGCTATATGCAGGAAGGCTTTGGCGCCATGCACATGACCGTGAAGGATGGCGTGCGCTGGTCCACGGCCAATGCTTACTTGCGGCCCGCGATGCGGCGCAGCAATCTAAGCGTTGTCACGCATGCGATGACCCGTCAGATCCTGATCAAGGGTAAACGGGCAGTGGGCGTTGTCTACGAGAAAGGAGGGCAACGCCAGACCATGCGCTGCCGTCGTGAAGTGCTGGTCGCTTCCGGCCCGATCGGCTCGCCACACCTGTTGCAGCGCTCGGGCATCGGCCCGGGCAATCTTCTGCAATCGGTTGGTATCCAGGTCGCTCACGACCTGCCGGGCGTTGGGGAGAACTTGCAGGATCATTCGGAGATCTACATCCAATATGCTTGCAAGGAGCCCATCACGCTGAACGGGAAGATGGATTTGTTCAGCAAGGCGATGATCGGGCTGCGCTGGCTTTTATTCAAGGATGGCCTGGGCGCCAGCAACCATTTTGAAGCTGGCGGGTTCATTCGTTCTGAAGCAGGTCTGCGCTGGCCCGACATTCAGTTTCACTTCCTGCCAGCCGCCATGCGCTATGACGGTGACAAACCCTTCAAGGGTCATGGTTTTATGGTGTTGACAGGTCCCAACAAACCCAAGAGCCGAGGTTATGTGCGGGTGCAGTCGACCGACCCGTTCGAATATCCGTCAATCCGCTTCAACTATCTGGAGCGCGAGGAAGACCGTGAAGGGTTCCGGCGCTGTGTGCGGCTGACGCGTGAGATCATCAATCAGCCTGCCATGGACCGGTATCGGGACGTGGAGCTCGCGCCGGGGCCGAATGTGGTCAAAGACGACGAGAT
Source organism: Acidiphilium sp. AL (assembly GCF_025499445.1). Classification (NCBI taxonomy): domain Bacteria; kingdom Pseudomonadati; phylum Pseudomonadota; class Alphaproteobacteria; order Acetobacterales; family Acidocellaceae; genus Acidiphilium; species Acidiphilium sp. AL. The sequence continues at coordinate 52,008 of NZ_JAIMBZ010000018.1, read as the reverse complement.
AGACGCATTCGTGCGTGCCAACATGGAAAGCACGATGCATCCTTGCGGTTCGTGCAGAATGGGTGAGGACGAGATGGCCGTGGTCGATTCTGAATTGCGTGTGCGCGGCATACAGGGCCTGCGCGTGATCGATTCATCGGTATTCCCAACTGAGCCAAATGGAAATCTCAACGCTCCTACCATCATGTTAGCAGAGCGGGCGTCAGATCTGGTGAAGGGCAAGTCTCCTTTGGTCGCTGCCAATGTGCCTGTCGGTTTGGCTCCTAAGTGGGAGCATTATCAACGCCCGGCTGAACCGCTCCGTATGAACCGATAAGGATCGTGCGTAAGCAGTAGCGCTTCTGTAATGGGCCTTTTGGTGTCAAGTCCACCGAGTGATCATCTCGTCGCCGGGATCATGCTTCTGTCCGTGGTCAGCACGAAAGGCTGCCACATCATGCCATCAGATCCGGAGCCGGCAGGTCAATCTAAGGCGCGTGGTTTGCCGAGGCTTCCACAGCATTACACCCGACCTTGCCTGGCCCTCGTCCCCGCGACGGGACCTCAGAAGAAGCGGTGCCGGAGCCGGCCCGCCCCTTGAAAGCTTGCTCCTCCTTTACGCCGTTGCGGCGTCTTTCGCCCAACGGAACTCGGTTGCGTCAACCCACATCCGGTGCAGCACCACCGCGAGCTTGCGAGCGAGCGCGACTTTCGCCCGCTTCATGCCACGCCGCTTTGCCACACCCATCGCCCATCGCTTCAAGGCAGAAAACCGCGTTGCCCGTGTCAACATGATGTGCGCCGCCTCAAAAAGCGCTGTCCGCACCATGGCATCGCCGACCTTGCTGACCCCGCCGTCGATGTCGGTTTCGCCGGATTGGTATTTCTTCGGTGTTAATCCGAAATACGCGCCAACCATCCGGGATTTGCAGAACCGCTCGGGTTCGTCGACCGCGGAGCGATAGGTGATCGCGACGAGGGCGCCGACCCCGGGCGCACTCATCAACCGCCGGCAGACATGGTCTGCCCGTGCGATCTTCAGCATCGCGCGGTGCAGGCGGGTGAACTCACTCCATAGCGTAGCCCTGGCCTGCAGCATTGCGCCGATCACCGTCTCGAGCATGGCATGCCCGTCAGCAAGCTCCCGGATACGAACTTCAAAACGCCCGCGACTGACCTCGCCAACTTTTAGACCGAAGTTTTCACTTTGAAACTGCTTGAACGCATTGGGTGGCTTGGGATAGCGCGGTTTTATATTTGAATGATGTGTCCATACATTGGGCTTGCGGCGCGACTCGAGTTGTGATTCCCTGGCGGCATGTTCATCGACGTAGAGGTCGAACGCGTAGTAAGAGTCGTGGCGGCGGTGCACGGGCACGCCGTCCCTGGCGGCCTAGAGCTCGCGAACTAGGCCCGGTGGGTGGTGGCACGGCGGCCGCTCATTTCGCGCGTCTGGCAGCTAGTTGAGCCCGCCGTAGACCGAGTCTAACCGCTAGCACGCGAACACCTGGAAGGCGGGGAGTGCCTTTGAGAGGGCGTCGTCGTGGCGGCTGCGGCTCGCCGGTACGCCTTGGTGCAGCTACTTGTACGGCGGTCCCTTAGTGTTGAGCTCAGCGCGGCGTTCGGGTTACATACCTGTGTAGTAAGTTTATATTTTGGCGCGATAGGGTTCGGTGGGTTACGCAAGTTCGTCAAAGTTTCACTTTTGAAGCCAGATTTTCAACCGCTCCAGTCAGCGCCCGCAAAACTTCAAGCATAGGCCCTCGAACGACTGCCCG
>NZ_JAIMBZ010000018.1:0-50241 GCF_025499445.1 Acidiphilium sp. AL | reverse complement strand
GGTGCCGGAGCCGGCCCGCCCCTTGAAAGCTTGCTCCTCCTTTACGCCGTTGCGGCGTCTTTCGCCCAACGGAACTCGGTTGCGTCAACCCACATCCGGTGCAGCACCACCGCGAGCTTGCGAGCGAGCGCGACTTTCGCCCGCTTCATGCCACGCCGCTTTGCCACACCCATCGCCCATCGCTTCAAGGCAGAAAACCGCGTTGCCCGTGTCAACATGATGTGCGCCGCCTCAAAAAGCGCTGTCCGCACCATGGCATCGCCGACCTTGCTGACCCCGCCGTCGATGTCGGTTTCGCCGGATTGGTATTTCTTCGGTGTTAATCCGAAATACGCGCCAACCATCCGGGATTTGCAGAACCGCTCGGGTTCGTCGACCGCGGAGCGATAGGTGATCGCGACGAGGGCGCCGACCCCGGGCGCACTCATCAACCGCCGGCAGACATGGTCTGCCCGTGCGATCTTCAGCATCGCGCGGTGCAGGCGGGTGAACTCACTCCATAGCGTAGCCCTGGCCTGCAGCATTGCGCCGATCACCGTCTCGAGCATGGCATGCCCGTCAGCAAGCTCCCGGATACGAACTTCAAAACGCCCGCGACTGACCTCGCCAACTTTTAGACCGAAGCCACGCAGGATACCGCGAATGCTGAGCTCCACATCCAACAGCTTGGCTTGCAGCAGCTTGCGTCCGACAAGCAGGGCGCGCACTTCCTGAGCGCCGGCCGACTTGGCATGCACTGGCCGATACCACCCCATGCGAAGCAGCTGAGCGATCCCGCGCGCATCTTTCCGATCGGTCTTCACCGTCATCGCCGACAGCGCCGCCTTCACATGCCGCGTCTCCAGCAGCACCACCTCGAAGCCGGCATCCACCAGCCCCTCACGCAGCCATTGCGATAGCGGACCCGCCTCAAGACCAATCCGGGTCAGCGGCAAGCCGATCCCGCCGACAAGTCGGCAAAGCGCTTCAGGCTCACTCGCCACCTTCGCCTCGCGAACGATCTTCCCCTTGCCATCCACCACGCACACGCTGCTCTCTTTCAGCGAGACGTCAATTCCAACATAATACTCCATGGCTGTTCCTCGATGATGCTTGGGGCCGACCCATTCGGACCCCCGTTCAACACACCATCACTCTGGGGGACAGCCACCACGCCGCCTATAGCTCGGCCACAGGCCCATTACGGCATCTAATCTTTGACGGGAGAAAGCCCGGCGCTTGCGCGCCGGGTTGGAGCAAAATCAGCTCATTTTCATCGTCTTGAGGTCGAAGTTCACCACGCTCTGGGTGCCTTGCGTGCCGTCGTCCTTCATCGGGATGCTGACGAAGCTGATCGACGAATAGTTGAGCGAGAGGGATTCGCTCGGCTTATCACCGCCCGAGCTCATGCTCAGGCCCGACATGATGACGTCCTTCAGTTTCACTTCGAGATATTTATCGACGCCGGAGCCAGATTTGTTGGTACGGGTGAAGACGATATCGACATCCTTCGCACCGCCGCTCAGCCCTTCCTTCAGGAGGTCGGGGCTCGAAACGTCATAATCCTTGGTGACGGTCACTTCGGACAGACTCGGCAGGCTGGATTCGCGGCCTTCGCCGCTGCCCGACTGCATCGCGACACCACGGCCGACACCCCATTGCACGCTGTTCAGCTCGATATATTTCGAATATCCCTCGGTGGTCACATCGCCGTCGATCGATGCGTATTTCATATAGATAGCCATAGTCTCTCTCCTGCTGGGTTGTGAAAAGCCTAGCCAAGCTCGTAACGGAACGATCCCTGCGGATCGATGCCGACAGTCACGCGGGAAATCGTCTCGCCCTCCGCCAACCGGGCCAGCACCTCCGCCGACAGCTCCGGCAGCAGGCTGCGCGAGAGGATGTTTTCCACGTTGCGCGCGCCGGACGAGCTTTCCTTGCAGCGCGCCGCGATGGTCTCGACCAGTTCGGGAACGTAATCGAAGCTCGCCTTGTAGGATTCGCGCACCCGGCGCGCGATCCGGTTGAGCTGCAGCCCGACGATCTGGCGGATCACCGCGTCCGATAGCGGGAAATACGGCACGAGCGTCACCCGGCCGAGAAAGGCCGGCTTGAAATATTTCATCAGCTCCGGGCGCAGCGCCTCGGCCAGCCCCGCCGCGTCGGGCGCGGTTTCGGGATCGGCGAACAGCTTGTCGATCAACTCGGTGCCGGCGTTGGAGGTCATGATGATGACGGTGTTCTTGAAGTCGATGTCGCGCCCTTCGCCGTCCTTCATGTTGCCCTTGTCGAACACCTGGAAGAACACGTCCTGCACGCCGGGATGCGCCTTTTCCATCTCGTCGAGCAGAATGACCGAATAGGGCCGCCGCCGCACCGCCTCGGTCAGCACGCCGCCCTCGCCATAGCCGACATAGCCGGGCGGGCTGCCCATCAGGAGCGAAACCTTATGCTCCTCCTTGAACTCGGTCATGTTGATCGTGGTGACGTTCTGCTCGCCGCCATAGAGCAGGTCAGCGAGGGTCAGCGCGGTTTCGGTCTTGCCGGTGCCCGAGGTCCCGACCATCAGGAACACGCCGATCGGCTTGCGCGGATCGGTCAGGCGGGCGCGCGAGGTGCGGATCGCCTGGGCGACGGCTTCCAGCGCGTGCGGCTGGCCGACGATGCGGCGCTCCATCGCCGCGCGCAGGTTGAGCACCGTGTTGATCTCATCGGACTGCATTCGTCCCGCCGGAATCCCGGTCCAACTTTCGACGATTTCCGCGACCGCCTGGCCGTCGACCACCGGAAAGATCAGCGGTTCCTCGCCCTGCAGGGCCTTCAGCGCGGCGGTTCGCTCGGCAAGTTCGGCGCGCAGTGCGTCCTTGTCCTCGGCGGAATCAGGGGTTTCGAGCTTGCCGCGCAATTCGGCTATCTTGGCCGCGAGGGTCTTTTCCTCGGCAAAGCGCGCGGTGAGCGCGGCGAGTTCGTCGGTCAGTTTCGCGCGTTCCTCGGCGAGTTCGCCGCGCCGCGCCGCGTGGTCGCCGCCGCTCGCCATCTCGCGGTCGAGAATGCCGGTTTCGGTGTCGATCAGGGCAATGCGGCGCCGGCGATCCTCGATCGGCGCGGGCTCGGTCACCTGGCTCATCGCCACGCGCGCGCAGGCGGTGTCGATCAGGGAAATCGCCTTGTCCGGTAACTGGCGCGACGGGATGTAGCGTGCGGAAAGCCGCACCGCCTCGCTGACCGCTTCGTCGAGAATGCGCACTTTGTGGTGTTTTTCCAAAGTGCCGACCAGGCCGCGGATCATCGCGGTCGCCATCGGTTCGGCCGGCTCCTCGACCTTCACCACCTGAAAGCGGCGGGTGAGTGCCGCGTCGCGCTCGAAATATTTCTTGTATTCGGCCCAGGTCGTCGCCGCGATGGTGCGCAATTCGCCGCGCGCGAGGGCGGGTTTCAGGATATTGGCGGCGTCGTTCTGGCCGGCCGCTCCGCCGGCGCCGATCAGCGTATGTGCCTCGTCGATGAACAGGACGATCGGCTTGGGCGAGGCTTTCACCTCGTCGATCACCGATTTCAGCCGGTTCTCGAATTCGCCCTTCACCCCCGCGCCGGCCTGGAGCAGCGTCATGTCGAGCGTGCGGATGGTGACGGGCTTCAGCGCCTCCGGCACGTCGCCCTCGGCGATCTTCAGCGCCAAGCCTTCGACCACGGCGGTCTTGCCCACCCCGGCCTCGCCGGTGAAGATCGGATTGTTCTGGCGCCTGCGCGTGAGGATGTCGATCGCCTGGCGGATTTCGAAGTCGCGGCCGAGGATCGGGTCGATCTTGCCGACGCGCGCGCGGGCGGTCAGATCGTCGGTGAACTGGTCGAGCGCCGCCGAACCGCCGGGGCGCGCCGCGCCGTCCTCGCCGCCAGCGGCGGGCGCGCCGTCCGCCGCGAGGGTCGCGCTCTGCGCCTCGGCGGAATTGCCGGTAATCGCGGCGAAATCGCGTTTCAGCGCGTCGGGCTGGATTTTCAGCAACTGGCCCGATGCGTCGCGGGCGCGGCGGGCCAGCCCTTCATCGGCCAGCAGCGCCCAGAGCAGATGGCCGGAGCGGGTGCGCGACAGCCCGTGCTCGATGGAGGCGAGCAGCCAGCCCTGTTTCGCGAGATCGACGATGTCGGGCGACAAAGCGGGGGCGCGGGCATTGCCGGTTTTCATCCGGTCGAGCCCGCGGTTGAGATCGATCAGGAAGCGTCCGTGATCGATCTCGTAATGGCGCAGGATGAGCGGAATGTCGGTGTCGGTGCCGTCGGCGAGCTTGAGCAGCCAGTGCTCGATCTCGACATTGTAATGGCTGCGCGACAGGGTAAGCCCCGCAGCGGCCTCCAGGCTGCGACGGCAATGATCATCCAGCCGTGCGATCAACGATTTCAGATCAATCGCCGCCATGACCTCCCTCTCGAATTTTTGCAGACCGAAACCATCCCGCGTCGTTCCGGCGCAAGAATAGTCACGTTCGATGTTATGTGTTAATGGTCTGCTTGTCCAGATCGGATCGGAAAACTTCGCTTTCGTATGACCTGTGTTACCTTGGAGACGCGTGGGCATGGCGCTCGACCTTACCGTTTTGTTAGAACCGATCGAGGGCGATGCGCCCTGCGGCGCCGATCTGCGCGCGGATTACGCGCCTCAGTCGCTTTACTACCGGCTGCGCGACGCGCGCTCTGACGCGCGGGCCGCCGAACGTGCGGCGGACGCCGATCCGTCGCTGGAGCCGGATGCCGCGCAGCATTGGCGCACTGTCCTGCAAGTTTCACAATCGGTGCTCGGGAAAACCCGCGATCTCGAGGTCGCGGCGTGGCTGACCGAGGCGCTGCTGCGCGAGGAGGGGCTTGGCGGTCTCGCGCAGGGCGCGCGGCTCATCGAAGGGCTGGCGAGAGGCTTCTGGGACGGTTTGCATCCGCTGCCCGACGAGGACGGGATGGAGACGCGGCTTGCCCCGGTCGCCGGGCTGAACGGGGTGGGCGGCGACGGCACGCTGATGCAGCCCTTGCGCAAGCTGCCGCTGTTCGCGATGCCCGACGGGACGCCGGTGGCGCTGTTCCAGTTCCAGCAGGCGGAGGAAACCGCGGGGCTCGGCGACGAGAAGCGCAAGGCCGCGCGAATTGCCGCGGGCGTTCCCGAATTCGCCAAGCTGGAGGTTGCGGCGCGCGCCGCCGGTGCGGCGCATTTCGCCGGCCTCGCGCGCGCGGCGCAGGATGCGGCGACCGCATGGCGCGCCATGGCTGCGGCGCTCGACGAGGTGGCCGGCGCGGATTCGCCGCCGACCGGGCGGGTGAGCGAATTGCTCGACCAGATTGCCGCGATCGCCCGGCGTTACGCGCCGGCGGTCGTGCCCGAAGCGGCGGCGCCCACGGAAGCCGAGGCTGAAACGATGGCAATGCCCGATCAGGCCGGCGGTGTGCCGCAGGCGCGCGGCCCGGTGCGCTCGCGCGAGGACGCGCTGCGCCAGCTTAGCGAAATCGCCGAATTTTTCCGCCGCACCGAGCCGCAATCGCCGATCCCGCTCACCATCGACGAGGCGGTGCGCCGCGCGCGGCTATCCTGGCCGGAACTGATCGAGGATATCCTGGCCGATCCGGCGACCCGGCAGGCGATGCTGACGGCGCTCGGGATTAAGCCGGGGCAGTGAGGAAAATTTAGGATTTTATTAGATCGAAACTCGCTCTCACTGATCGGCTGTCGCGAGTTGGAAGTATTGCGAGCCGGAGGCGAAGCAATTTATCTTGCCAACCCCGGAATGGACCGCTTCGCTTTCAGCTCGCGATGACGCAACGCGGGGAAACGGCGGAAGGAGAGCATTTGTCATGAGAAAAATCCATTGGCCAAATGGTAACGCTATTATCAAATTTATTGATTCAGGGGGCGTTGAATCCATCATATTTGCATTTTCAACGTTGTCATTCTTTTTTGTGACATTCCGCTCAATAATTGTTCGTGGTGCTGTGTTTAACTATTTGGCCTACTCAATCAATTTTACAATAATCCTGTGGAGCGGCGCTTATGTATTAATTAAAAATGATATTACAGCCCAAAACAAATCAAAAATTTCTGAAAAACTACATCAATTAGAACTTCGTTTAGAAAAATTAGAAAAAACTAAAGAACAATAACAATCTTGGAATACCATTTCGGACTCGTCTCGTTCAAAAATATTGAACAAATCAACGAACGCGTCTTACCCAACGCCCGGAGCAGACAGTTCGGTGACCAGCCGGAACGAGGCGGCGATGTCGTCGAGCTGATAGTGCGGCTGCAACAGGATGGTGCAGCCGAACGAGCCGGGTTTCGCCGGCAGTTCGCGCACCTGGACCGACGCGTCGAGCAGCGGGTAGCGCGCCCTGGTTTCCGCCCCGGCATCGCGATTGGCATTGGTGTAGCGGCGCAGCCAGGCGGACAATTCGCGCTCGATCTCGGCGGCGGTGCGGAACGCGCCGGTCATGTCCCGGCCCATCACCTTGATGAAATGGGCGAAGCGGGCGACGCAGACGATGGTGTTGAACTGCGCGGAGAGGCGCGCATTCGCCTCGGCGGCCTCGCCGCGCGGACCGGCATAGCGGCGCGGGGTTTGCAGGCTGCGCGCGGCGCCCAGCACGGTCTGGCCGCCGAAGCCGAGGGATGACAGCGCCATCAGCCCGGCATCGACCAGGGCGCGCTCCTGCGCGTCGGTCAAGGCAAGCTCGGTCTCGAACCGATCGAGCCCTTCCGGCGGATCGGGCGAGAAATGCGGCGCGGTGCCGGCCTCGATCAGGCCGCTGCCCGGCCAGTCCTGGATGTAGCCGCGCATGTCGGCCGGCCACTCATAGGTCGTCATCGCGCGGGCGACGGCGAAGGCGATGGCGTAGCCGGCGGCGAACCAGACGATGTCGTCGCCCGTGTCCACCTGCTCGGCATAGCGAAAGCCGCGCTGCGCCGCCGGCGCCTCATCCCAGAGCGGGCGGGCGCGCAGGCGCGGCAGGGCGATGCCGACGAAGCGCATATCCTCCCGGTTGCCGAGATTGCGGAACCGCTGATAGTCGGGCCCGGCGAAAATCGCCGCCGGGTTGAGCACGCCGGACAGCTCGTCGATCCGGTCCACCCCTAACAGCGCGGGTGCCGCGCCGAACACCATGGGCGAGAACGCGGCGGCGGCGACCGCCGACAAGGCGGCGAGGGCGGCGACATCGTCGGTCGCGGCACCAGGGCCGGGACGGTGGCGGATATCGTAATCCATCACCATCAGCCCATAGGGCTCGCCGCCTGGGCTGCCGAACTCATCCTCGTAGATCCGGCGAAACAGGTTGCTCTGGTCGAATTCCGGCGCGCGTTCGAGGTCGCGGCAAAGCTCCGGCCAGGACGCGTGCAGAACGCGCAGCCGGACGCGCCCGTTCACCTCGATCCGCGATGCGAGCCAGTCGAGGCCGCGCCAGCTTCCTTCGAGCCGGGTGAGGCGCGGATGGTGCAGGATCGCGTCGATCTGGCGGTTCAGCATCGCGTCGATCGTCGCGATGTCGTGGTCGAGGATCGCGCCGAACCGGTCGGGATCGCGCAGGATGCCGGCGGTATCGGCGCCGAGCCAGAGCGACAGCGCCGCCGGGGCCGAGGCGGTGAGAAATCGCGCGAGATCACCGGCCGCCGCCTGATGCCGGTCGCCGAAATAGCGGCCGGACAAAACGGCCTCGCGCAGCATCTTGATTAGAGAGTGTTGGGGAATTCGCTCTGGCGAGTGAGCCGGCGGTGTTTTGCGAGCACCGGAGCGGAGCGTACGTCAGTACGTGAGCACCGGAGCGCGGCAAAACGCCGTCGGATCGCCGCCAGAGTAGGATTCATGCCTTTTGCGGGATGCGGGCGACCATCCGCATCGACGTGGTCAATTCCTCCATCTGCAGCCAGGGGCGCAGATAGGCGACCGCGTTGTAGGAGCCGGGCTTGCCGGGGATTTCCTTGACCTCGACCTTCGCCTCGCGCAGCGGATACTTGGCCTTCATTTCCGGCCCGGCATCGGGGTTGCCGTTGACATAGTTGCCGATCCAGCGATTCAGCCAGTTCTCGCAATCCTTGGCTTCCATGAACGAGCCGATCTTGTCGCGCGCCATGACCTTGAGGAAATGGGCGAACCGGCTGGACGCCATGATATAGGGCAGGCGGGCGGAAATCGCGGCGTTCGCGGTGGCGTCCGGCCGGTCGTATTTCTTGGGTTTCTGCGCCGACTGCGCGCCGAAGAACACGGCATAGTCGGTGTTCTTGTAGTGGCAGAGCGGCAGGAATCCGAGATTCGAAAGCTCGAACTCGCGCCGGTCGGTGATGCCGATTTCGGTCGGGCATTTGGCGTCCATGTCGCCATCGTCGGACTGGAAGACGTGGAACGGCAGGTTCTCGACCTTGCCGCCGCCCTCGGCGCCGCGGATCGCCACACAGAAGCCCGACGTGGCGAAGCTCGCGGTCAGCCGCTCGCCCATCATGTAGGCGGCGTTCATCCAGCAATAATCGTGATGCCCCATCGGCCGCGCCGCACCCGACGGGTCCTGCGGCGCTTCCTCGTAATTGAAGTCCTCGACCGGCGCGGTCGCGGCGCCGTAGGGCATCCGGGCGAGCACCCGTGGCATCACCAGCGAGACGAAGCGGGAATCCTCGGTGTCGCGGAAGCCGCGCCATTTCGCGTATTCCGCCGTGTCGAAGATCTTGGCGAGATCGCGCGGTTTCGACAGCTCGTTCCAGTCCGAGAAGCCGAACATGCCGGCGCCGGCGGCGGAGATGAACGGCGCGAAGGACGCGGCGGCGACGTTGGAGATCAGCCGTAGCGATTCGATGTCGTCCGGGTGGTTGGTCCATTCATAGTCGCCGATCAGCGCGCCATAGGGCTCACCGCCCGGCGTGCCGAATTCGTTCTCGTAGAGCTTCTTGAACAACTGGCTCTGGTCGAACTCGACCGCCTTGGTCAGGTCGCGGTTCAGCTCCCGCTTGGTCATATTCACGACCTTGATCTTGAGCGAGGTGCCGGTTTCCGAGTTCATCACCAGATGATGCAGGCCGCGCCAGCTTCCTTCGAGCTGAAGGAAGCGCGGATTGTGCATCACCTCGTTGAGCTGGACCGAAAGTTTGTGGTCGATCGCGGCGATCGCGCGGTCGATCGTGCGGGTCAGGTTCTTGTCGAAGGTGACGGTGCCGGTCAGCGCTTCCTGGACCAGCGTTCTCACCAATTCCTGCGCGCGATCGGGCTCGGTCTGCTTGGTCGCGCCCACCACCTGGTCGAGCAGGCTGACGGTTTCGGTCGTCGTCGTCGTGGCGGCGGCGGGGTCTGACTGGGTGCCGGACATCGATCAACCCTCCTGCTTGCCGAGGCCGAGTTCGCCGGACAGCGCCTTCAGCTCCGCATCGTTCTGCAGCACCTGTTCGAGCAGGGATTCGAGCTGCTCGGAACGGTCGGCCTTGCTCATCAGGTCGCGCAATTTGTTGCGCGTCTCCAGCAGCGCCTTGAGCGCCGGCACCTGCTGCACCACCCGCTCCGGGTCGAAATCCTCGATGCCGTTGAATTTGAGATCGACCGCCATCTGGCTGCCGTCGTCGGCGAGCTTGTTGTCGACCTTGAGCTTGAGGCCGGGCGTCATCCGCGCCATCACGTCGTTGAAATTGTCGCGGTCGATCTGGATGAATTTCCGGTCGGCCAGCGGCTTCAGCGGCTGGGTCGGATCGCCGGAGAAATCGCCCATGACGCCCATGACGAAGGGCAGTTCGCGTTCGATCTGCGCGCCTTCGGTTTCGACATCGTAGGTGATATGCACGCGCGGCTTGCGCACGCGTTTGAGTTTTTCATGAATACTGCCGCTCATCGTCCGGTCCCCCAAAAGGCGCCTGTGTCGCGAGCCGTCACTGTTTCGGGTGAAACATCGGCCATAAGTCGTGCCGGATCGCACGACCCGGCCGGTTCCGTTCTTTTGCCGGATCGTATGCCGCCGCCGCACGCAAGGTCAACCGTAATCGGCTCGGCTTCGATCGTCGCACGGTCCCGCCGGGATGTTAGCGCACCCTTGCGGGGCCGTAAACATCACGATTGCGATGGCATTGCGCCGGCGCCGGTGTTTCAATACGATCGTTCGTAACGTAACGGGCAGGGGCGTTGACAATGCAGGGCAACACGATACCGACGGAAGGCAGTGCGGGAGCCGCGTTCCGGGCCGGGCGTCTCGACGATGCGATCGCCGCCGCGACCGTTGCGGTGAAGGCGAAGCCCGCCGATGTCGCCGCACGGGTTCTGCTCGCGGAAATGCTGGTCTTCGCAGGCAATTTCGAACGCGCCGACGTACTGCTCGACGCCGCCGGCCAGCTCGATCCCGGCGCCGCGGTGGTGGTTGCCGAGTTCCGCCAGTTGCTGCGCGCCGAGATGGCGCGCCGCCAGCTTTATCGCGACGGGCGGGTGCCGGAGTTTCTGGACGAGCCGGGGCCGGTCGAACGCGCATTGCTGGAAGCGCTGGTCGCGCTCCGGGCCGGCGACGCGGCGGCGGCACGCAAGGCGGCCGATGCGGCCGAAGCCGGCCGCAAGACAATGACGGGCGAAGCCGACGGCGTTAAGTTCGAGGATTTCCGCGACGCGAGCGATATCACCTCCGGCATTCTCGAAGTTCTGACCACGACCGGGAAATATTTCTGGGTGCCGATCGCCCGCGTCGCCGAGATCACCTTCCATAAGCCCGTGCGGCCGCGCGACCTGATCTGGCGCCGGGCCAGCCTTGCCGTCGCGTCCGGGCCGGACGGCGATGTCTATATCCCGGTCACCTATGCGTCGGATGATCCGGCACTCGGCGCGGAATACCGCCTCGGCCGCGCCACGGTCTGGACCGAAGGCGACGGGCCGGTTGCCGGGGTCGGTCAGCGCGAGTTCCTGGTGGGTGACGAGGCGGTGCCGATCATGGAACTCGGCGCGCTGCGCTTCGCCGAATGATGAGCGCCGGATTTCCGTGAGCGGCAAGGCCGCCTTCAATGACCGGGTGCGCGATGCCGGGGCGCGGGTGCAGCTTTCGCCGCTCGACCGGCTGCTCGACGACGCGCCGGACCGCGACCGCGACCGGCCGATTTCGCCCGGCGAGGCGCTCGCCGTGCTGCGCCGCGCGGTGCGGCGCGATCTCGAAGCCCTGCTCAACGCCAAGCGCCGCTGGCGGTCGCTGCCGCCTCTGCTCGGCGAGTTGCAATCCTCGATCGCCGGCTACGGGTTGCCCGATTATACCTCGGGCAGCATGGCCGATCCGGGGGCGCGGGAGGCGTTCCGCGCCGAGGTCGAGCGCACGATCAAGCTGTTCGAGCCGCGTTTCGCGCAAGTGACGGTGCGGCTGGTGCCGGCGGAAAATCCGCTCGACCCGACACTGCATATGCGGATCGACGGGTTGCTGCACGCCGATCCGGCGCCCGAGCCGATCAGCTTCGATACCGTGGTGGACGCGACCTCTGCCGAGATCGAAGTGAAAGGCGAGCGTTTTGTCTGACGCGCTGCTGCCTTATTTCAACCGCGAACTGCTCGCGATCCGCAAGCTCGCGGCGGAGTTCGCCGAGACCCATCCCAAGATCGCCGGACGGCTGCGGCTGTCGCCGGATGCGGTGGACGATCCGCATGTCGCCCGCCTGCTCGACGGCGTCGCGTTCCTGTCGGCGCGGGTCCATAAACGTTTGGACGACGAGTTTCCCGAGCTGACCGACGCGCTGCTCGGCGCGCTCTATCCGGGATTTCTGGCGCCGATCCCCTCGGCGGCGATCGCACAGTTCGAATGCCGGCCCGATTTGCAGGCGAATGTTCATCTGAAAGCCGGTTTCGTGCTGGAGACCGAGCGGGTGCGCGGCCAGGCGTGCCGGTTCCAGACCGCCTATCCGGTTTCGCTCTGGCCGGTACGGATCGAGCAGGTCCGGCTCGCCGGCCAGCCTTTCGTGGCGCCGGTCAATCCGCTCGCGCCGGGTGCGGCGTCGGTGCTGCGCATCGTGCTCGGCACCATGGCGCCGGAGCTGAGCTTCGCAGCACTCGGGCTCGACCGGCTGCGGTTTTATCTGCGCGGCGGTCCGGCGATCGCGCCGCATCTGTACGAATTGCTTGCCGCCCATACGATCGGGGTGGCGCTGGCCGAGGCGCCGGGCGATCCGAACCCGGTGATCCTGGGGCGCGAGGCGGTGGTGCCGGTGGGTTTCGCCGAGGACGAGGCGCTGTTGCCCTGGCCCTCGCGCGGCTTCACCGGATTCCGGCTGCTCGCCGAGTATTTCGCGTTTTCCGAAAAATTCATGTTCTTCGATCTCGACGGGCTCGACCGCAAGACGCTCGCGCATTCGGGCAACCGGCTGGAGATTTTCATCTATCTCGACCGTTCGGCGATCGAGCTGGAGCGTGCGGTGAGCGCCGAGCACCTCGCCCTCGGCTGCACGCCGGTGGTGAACATCTTTTCCCAGCATTGCGAGCCGATCCGCCTGGATCACACCGATACCGAATATCGGGTGGTGCCGGACGCACGGCGTGCCACCGGCATGGAGGTCTGGGGCATTACCGGCGTGCGGGAGACCGATCGTGAAGGCAATGTGAAGCCGTGGCTGCCCTTCTATCGCGCCGGTCATGGCGAGGGCGCGGCGCCGGGCGGGTATTATCTCGAAGCGCGCCGCCCGGCGACGGCGGCGCTGGGGGGAACCGAGACGTTCCTCGCACCCTTCGCGCCGGAATTCGACCCGCAGACCAGCGCAGATACGGTGCTGTCGGTCGAGGCGCTGTGCGTCAATCGCGATCTGCCGGCGGCGCTGCCGTTCGGCGGCGGCCATCCACATCTGACGCCGCTATCGCCGCATGATGGGGTTTCGCGCATCGCCTGCCTGACGCCGCCGGGGACGACGTTACGGCCGCGCCTTGCCGAGCGCGGCGCGTGGCGGCTGATTTCGCATCTCTCGCTCGGGCATTTGTCGGTGGTCGGCGGGGCGGAGGGTGCGGCGGCGCTGCGCGACGTGCTGCGCCTGTACGACCGGGCGGAGACGGCGGAAACACGGGCGGCGATCGAGGCGCTGATCGGCGTTTCGGCGAAGCCGGGCATCGCGCGGGTGCCGGGCGGGCGGCTCGGCAGCTTCTGCCGCGGGCTCGACGTGACGCTCGAATTCGACCCGAAACCCTACCAGGAAAACGGGCTGTTTCTGCTCGGCGCGGTGCTGGAACGGTTTCTCGCGCTGCACGGCACGATCAATTCCTTCGTCCGCACCACGCTGCGGCTGCGCGGCCGGACCGATCCAGCGATGCGGTTTCCGCCGCGCGCCGGGCATCGCACCCTGTTATGACGGAAGGGCCGTTCGCCCGGCTGGTGCGCGTGCCGGCGCGGTTTCGCTTCGGCGCGGCGGTGCGGCTGCTCTGGATCGCGTCGGGCAGGCGCGATGCGGGCGAGGCGATCGGCTTTTCGGCGCCGGTGTCGCTCGCGCATCCGGTTGCCGAAGTCGATGCGGCGGCACCGGGACGGCTTTCGACAAGGCTGATCGGGCTAATCGGCGCATCGGGGCCGCTGCCGCGCTGGTATACCGAGCTGGTCGCCCAGGCGAACCGGGCCCGCTCGCCGGCGATGGCGGATTTCCTCGCGCTGCTGGCGCAGCGGCTGGTTGCGGGCTTCGCCGTCGCGGGGGTGAAATATCGTCCGCATCTCGCGGCGGAGATCGGGCACCGGACGGTGATGCGCCACAACGGGGCGGCGGACGATCCGGCGGCAAGCGATCCCGCCGGGCGGATCCTGCTGGCGCTGACCGGGTTCGATACCAGGCACCTGATCGGGCGCCTGGCCGCCGGGGCGCCGGCGATCCAGCATTACGCGGGTTTCTTTGCGAGCCGGCCGCGCTCGGCGGACCGGCTGCGGGCGCTGGTGTCGGACTGGCTGGAACGGAAGGTGGAGATCGAGGAATTCGCCGGGAGCTGGCTCCGGCTCGATCCCGACGAGCAGAGCCGCATGCCGCGCGGCCGCTCGCCCGGCCAGTTCAACCGGCTGGGCGTGGATTGCGCGGCGGGCGCGCGCGCCTTCGACCAGCAGGCGCGATTTCTGCTGCGCATCGGTCCGCTGTCGCGGAGCGAATTCGAGGCGCTGCTGCCGGACAAGCCGGTGCTGCGGCGGCTGGTCTCGATGGTGCGCGCCTATGTGGGCATGGAGGCCGATTTCGCGGTGAACCTGATTCTCGACCCCGCCGAAATCCCGGTGATGAAGCTGGGCGGCGCTTCGGCGCCCAGACTGTCCTGGACCGGCTGGCTGCCCTCGCCCGCTTCGGCGCTGACCGGGCCGCCGCGCGCCGATCAGGCGACCTTCAGTGCGGCGACGATCGAATCCGCGAGGACGGCATGAGCTGGGGGGGCGGCTATGTGACCGATATCGCCTATGCGCCCGGATTTTATGCCGAGCAGTCGCCGCGCCAGATGGCGCTGACCGCGCTGGTCGCGGGATTCGCGGCGCCGATTCCGAACCGGGATGGGGCGTTCCATTTCGTCGATATCGGCTGCGGGCGCGGTTTCACCGCGCTGATCCTGGCGGCGGCGAATCCCGGCTGGCAGGTGACCGGGCTCGATTTCAACCCCGCCCATGTCGCGGCGGCACGCTCGCTCGCCGCGCGGGCGGGCATCGCCAATTGCCGGTTCGTCGAGGCCGATCTTGCGCGGTTCGCCGAAAGTCCCACCGCGATGGCGCTGCCCGAGATCGATGCCGCGAGTCTACACGGGGTCTGGACCTGGGTGGCGCCGCCGGTGCGGGACGGCGTGCTGCGGCTGCTCGATGCGAAGTTGAAGCCGGGCGGCCTGTGCCATGTCAGCTACGACGTGCTGCCGGCCTGGCGCGGGATGCTCGGGCTGCAGCGGCTGATGCGCGAAAGCGGGTCGCGCCTCGCGTTTCGCGCCGATCGTCAGGCCGAGCGCGGTTTCGGTCTGGTGCGGCGGCTGGCCGAAGCGGGGGACGACGTGGTCGAACCCTGGGCGCGGCGGATCATCGAACATATCGCCGACAAGCCCGCCGCCTATCTCGCCCATGAATTCATGAACGAGAACTGGGCGCCGTGCTTTCATATCGATGTCGCGGTGCGGTTCGCCGAAGCAAAACTGTCCTATGCCGGCTCGGCGCGGCTGCTGGAGAATTTCCCGGATCTGATCATCGGCGATGTCGCGCGCGCGATTGCCGCCGAGTTCGAGGACCCGGTGATGCTGGAGCTGATCAAGGATGTCTGCACCGGGCAGCCGCTGCGCCACGACGTGTTCATCCGCGGCGCGATGCGGCTGGAGCCGGCGCGGCGGGACGCGATGCTGAGCGGGATATGGCTCGGCCTCGCAGTGCCTCATGCGCGCCGGAAGCTGGAATTCAACACGTCGTCAGGCCGGGCGACGATGAACGAAGCCCTCTACGAGCCGGTTTTCGCGCGGCTTGCCCAAGGGCCGGCGAGCATCGGCGAGTTGCTCGATGTCGCGCGGCGCGGCGATCCGGCCAGGACGACCGTGACGCAGCCGGCGGAGCTTGCCGCCATGCTAGTCGGCACCGGGCAGGCGGTGGCCGTGGCCGATCCGGCGGCGCGGATGGACCCGGCCTCGGTGCGGCTGAATGCCGCGATGTTTGCCGAAATCGCGCAGGGCGGCAGCGTGATGCAGCCGGTCGGTTTGGCGGTGCCCGCGCTCGGCGGCGGGTTCACCCTGCCGGGCCTCGCCGCCTTCGCCGTGTTGCGCCAGCAGGATTGGCTGAACGAGGCGACGATCGGACAGGCGCTGCCCCGGCCGGACCGTGCGACCCTCACGCGCTGGGCCGAGGATGTCGCCGAGCGGACGGACGCCGAGACCCACGAAAAAATCACGGACGCCTTCGCCTCGTTTTTCGAGGATCAGGCTGAGATGCTGAACGCGCTCGGGCTGGTGTGCTGAAGGTGCGCGGGTGGTTTTTTGGCGGCGCTGAGGTTTCGGTTGTTTGATCTGGAAGGGTCAAAAGAGGCTATTTGGGTAGATTGGGTGGAACGAAGTTCGGGACATTCGTTCTGGCTACGTATTATCGTGACATAGGCAATGAAACGATTGCCATGCCGAGCGGCCTTCGAGAGCTTGTCCGCTCCAGTACCGCGCCTTTGGGATCGCGTGACGTGAGTGAGGTTCCGGGGCGGTACTGGCAAGACCAACGGCGGAAACAGTCACCGTTTCCGTCGCATCCGCATCTGGAGTTGCGCGACGGGCTCGATGTCTATCTGGTGCTGCCGCATTCGTTCGACACCCACGAAGCGCGGCGGTTCCAGGTGTTCGGGGATGGGTGGCACCAGGATTACATCGGCGGGATCGGCCTCGATCGTCTGCTGGATGCCCTGAAGCACGGCCACCGGGTCAGCGGGAGCGTTGGCAACGAGATCGACGCGATCCGCGACTTCTACATGGACTGGCAGCATGTCTGGTCCATGGATCAGGCGCCGCAACTGATCGACCGGCTGAAGCGGGACGTCGAGAACCGGTCCGTCGCGGTGTTCTGTTTCCGGCGCTCACCGCACCAGGGCATCATCCGCCGGGACCCCGGCCGGCCGATCCCGCCGGCGGCCGGCGCGGTTTCCGGCTGGAGCGGGCGGCAGAAGATCGTCGCGATGTTCAAGGCGATCCCCGACTGTCTGGTCGGCGCTGCGAAGGGCGAGTTCGAGGCGTTTCTGACGCCTGAGAACCTGACCATCATGGCGGTGTTCCTTGGTGGCATCGGGGCGCTCCAGGCTGTTCCGGGGGCAGATGCTGCCGTGGATATGATGATCGCGAGTCTGGCCTGGTGGCAGTTCGGCTGGGCGGGGGTGATCGCCGGCAAGGATTTCATCGAGGCGGTGATCAAGGCCGACCGAGCGACCACGCGAGACGAGATTTTGCTGGCGGCCAAGCTGGCAGCGGCGGCGCTGGTTTCTCTCGGTATTACAGTCCTGCTCAAAAAAATCACCGAGAATGTGCATGAGGTCCGGTTGGCCAAGGACGAGCCACAAGAAGAACCGCCGTCTAATCCGGTGCAAAAGGACAAAATTCGCACAGAGCGATCTCCAATTAAGAGTCCAAAACTTCGTTCAGATCTGTCGAATGAATGGTTTGATCCGAAGACTGGAAAATTATCATGGCCACCGAACGACGGGTTTTCATCGGACCAGGTTGGTCAAACACTTGATCCCGGAACGCAAATTGACCGGTATGGATCGAATTTTGGTAGATTTTTGTCACCGAAAGGAGCTTCTTTCGGAGCGCGCGCACTTCCGTATGACGAGGCTTCGATGCCATATCATGCGTTTGAGGTTCTGAAACCACTCACTGTTCAGTCTGGACGGGCTGCGGCATGGTTTGATGAAGAAGGCGGGGCAACACAATATATGACATCCAGTTCGGTTGATGAATTGATAAAAAATGGCTTTCTAAAGGAGATCGCTCCATGAATAAGAATGACATGAAAAAAATATTAGAAAAAAATGGGATAAAAGAAAACGTCGTATACGAAATAACAGACACTAATATTGGTGATCTTTTTGGTGTTGAAGAGACCATACAAGGATGGTCTGTGTATTATAGCGAGCGTGGAAAAAAACAAATATTAGCAACATTTGATAATGAGGATTCTGCGTGCAGAGCAATGCTACAGAAGGTTTCGCAGAGAATGATGGAAGACTATGGGGAAGAGGTGGATTTTCAAAAATGAGATTTTCAGAAAATTTGCTTGATCCAATGGCAATGGGTTGATCCATCTCGGGGTATAGAAAATTATTTTGCACCGGACGGAACAACGCCATACCAACTTGGTATAAATAATGTTGGCCGTATTTTACAAATAACCGATCCCGGAAACCACGGCAAGCCGTTTCAGGGCCATGATCGCGGCGAACAGGTTGGCCAAATCGTCCTTGTCGGTCAGGTAAATGCTGACCTGGACCCGATCGAAGCCATAGCCCGCCAAGATGCCACCGATATCGGCATAGGTTTGCGACACCCTCTTGGGATAGTTCGCGACCGAGGCAATCCACCGGTTGGAAAGACCGGATTGCTTCACCCGCAGCGCGGGTTCGCAATGACGCGTGCCGAAAACCGCGACGCTCTCGATTCTTTCCCGCGGTTGACAGGGCTTGGTTGGGCGGATCGACTGGCGTGGTTTCGGGAGATCGCGCTCATGCTGGAAACCCTGTTGGCCCTGCTCGCGGCGACGGTGATCACCGTGCCGATCGCCCGCCGCCTCGGCGTGGGCAGCATCGTCGGCTATCTCGTCGCCGGCCTCGCGATCGGCCCGGCCGGGCTGCGGCTGGTCACCGGCGTCGCGCAGATCCAGAACGTCACCGAACTCGGCGTGATCATGCTGCTGTTCCTGATCGGGCTGGAAATCCGGCCGCACCGACTCTGGATTCTGCGCAAGACCATTCTCGGCCTCGGTTTCGGTCAGATGCTGCCGAGTGCGGCGATTCTCGCTTTGCTCGGCCATCTCGCCGGTCTCGCCTGGCTGGTGGCCGCGCTGATCGGGCTCGGCCTTGCGTTGTCATCCACAGCCATCGTCCTGCCGATGCTGAAGGAGCGCAGCTTGCTCAGCGCCGCTTCGGGGCGGGACGCGTTCGCGGTCCTGCTGTTCCAGGACATGGCGTTCATTCCGCTGGTGGCGTTGGTGCCGCTGTTCGGTGCCGCGCATCTGCCGAGCCATCTTCCGGCCCATCTGCCGTGGCTTGCCGCCGGGCGGGCGGTGCTCGCCGTGATTGCCATTCTGGCGGGCGGGATGTTCCTGGTCGAGCGCATTTTTCGGCTGATCGGCGGCGCGCGGAACCCAGAGGTGTTTACCGCGATGACCTTGCTGATCGTGATCGGCACCGCGGTCCTCGCTCATTGGTCGGGGCTGTCGGCTTCGCTCGGCGCCTTCATGGCCGGGGCGCTGCTGTCCGATTCCGAGTTTCGCCATGCGATCCAGGCCGATATCGAACCGTTCGAAGGGCTGCTGCTCGGGTTTTTCTTCATCTCGGTCGGCATGTCGGTCGATGTCCATTTGCTGGCGGCACAGCCTTTGACGATCCTGGCCGCCGTCGCGGCGATGCTCGCGGTGAAAGCGCTGGTCGGGTTCGCCGTCTCCTTCGTCAAGCGCCGCAATGGGCCCACCGCGCTGCGCTTCGCCGCCGCCCTGCCGGAAGGCAGCGAATTCAGCTTCGTCCTGTTCGGGGTCGCCGTGACCGCCGGCGTGCTGCCCAAGACCACCGCCGATCTCGCGACGCTCGCGGTCGCCGCGTCGATGATCGTAACCCCGCTTATCTTTGCCGCGATCGAGCGGCTGGCGATTCCGCGCATGGGAAAGCGGCCCGCGCCGGCGGACGACATCGCGTCCGGTGCGCCGGCGCCTGTGATCATCTGCGGGTTCGGCCGGGTCGGGCAGATCGTCGGGCGGCTGCTCTCGGTGCGCCGGATTCCGTTCACGGCACTCGATCAGAATGCCGGGCAGGTCGCTTTCGTGCGTCGGTTCGGCGCGCGCGTGTTTTTCGGTGACCCGACGCGGCTTTCCGTGCTGCGCGCGGCGGGGGGCGATGCGGCGCAAGTGCTGGTGATCGCGCTGGACGACGCCGAGGCGGCGCTGAAACTCGCTGAGCTCGCGCGCCGGTATCTGCCGCATCTCACCATTCTCGCCCGCGCGCGCAACCGCCGCCATGCCCAGCTCCTGCTCGATCTCGGCGTGTCGCACATCGTGCGCGAAACCCTGCTCTCCAGCCTGAAACTCGGCGAAATGACGCTGACCGCGCTCGATATTGGCGCCGGCGAGGCGGCGCGGACCGTCGAGGCATTCCGCGAGCACGACGAACGGATTCTGACCGACACCAGGAGTTTCGCCGCCGATGAAGGCCGGGTGATCGCGAGCTTGCAGCAGAGTATCGCCGAATTGCAGGAATTGTTCGAGGCGGATCGCCGATAGCCCTCGTGGGTATACGCTGGCGCCGGCCCAGGCGAGAATGTCAGAGTATCGCATGATGCATAACGCGGGGTCAGTTAGGGAATTTTCAAGGCGGTTCCACCCGCCGGCAGGAATCTCGCTGCCTGATCGGCGGCCCAGAAATCGCTTGCGTGCCAACTCATATTGCCGCTATCGTCCTTAACCGGATTGAATAAAAATGCTGGCCTGGACGATGGCGATCCGATCTGGGTCGTAGCAGAGGGCGGCTGTGTGGGTAAAGGGCCGAAGCAATGCTTGACAAGCGATTCACCCGCCGCGTATTTCTCGTATCCTCGACCTCCTGTGCGGCACTTCTCGGCAGTTTAACACGAGCGAGCGCCGATACCTATCACGGCGCGCTGCCCTGGTCCCCTGACCAGGATCATGCGCCGGTGCCGGTTTCGGAAAGTGGGTGGACCTATTTCACGCCGGCGGAAGCGGCGACGATCGAGGCGCTGGTGGACCGGCTGATTCCGGCGGACGATCTTTCCCCCGGCGGCAAGGAGGTCGGCATCGCCGTCTATATCGACAGGCAGCTTTCGGGCGCGTTCGGCCAGGATAAGGGGCTCTACATGGCGCCGCCGTTCGCCGAGGGATTGCCGGGGCAGGGGTCACAAAGCCCGATCACGCCGGCGCAGCGCTATCGGAAAACCATCGACGCGCTGAATGAATATTGTGCCGATGCCTATTTCGGCAAGTCATTCGCTCAGCTCGCCGCAACCGAGCAGGACAAGATCATCGTCAAGATGGAATCGGGAATGCTTCGACTGAAAGGGCTCAGCAGCAAGGCGTTTTTTCAGATCCTTTGGCAGAACACCAAGGAAGGTTTTTTCGCCGATCCGGTCTATGGCGGCAATCGCGGCATGGCGGGATGGAAGATGATCGGGTTTCCAGGCGCGCGCTATGATTACCTGGATTGGGTCGATCGGCACAACGAGCATTATCCCAAGCCGCCGATCGGCATTGAATCGCATCCCGACTGGTCCGCTCACTCCTGAGCCGAGGTATACATCCATGGCGCGTACTCTTCCACGAACGGACGTCGCAATCATCGGGTTGGGCTGGACCGGAGCCATCATGGCCTATGAGCTGACCGGTGCGGGATTGAATGTCGTCGCACTCGAACGCGGCGTCTGGCGCGACACCGCGACCGATTTTCCGCCTTCCTGGGCGCCGGACGAATTGCGCTACGCGATCCACCTCGACCTGTTCCAGAGGCCGGAGCAAAGCACTGTGACCTTGCGCAACAAGATCGGACAGACCGCCTTGCCGGTGCGCAAGTTCAGCTCGTTTCTACCCGGCAATGGCGTGGGCGGTGCGGGTGTCCATTGGAATGGCATGACCTACCGGTTTCTGGAAACCGATTTCAAGCTTCGCTCGCATCTGACCAAGCGTTACGGCAGCAAGATCCTGCCCGAGAACATGACCATTCAGGATTGGCCGGTCAGCTATCAGGATCTCGAACCCCATTACGACAGGTTCGAGAAACTCACTGGAATTTCAGGTACGGCCGGCAATCTCGATGGCAAGATCCAGCCCGGTGGCAACCCGTTCGAGGGGCCGCGTAGCTCGGAATATCCGACGCCCGCAAACAAGCAGCCGCTGGGTTCCACGCTCTATGGCAAGGCTGCGCAGTCGCTCGGCTATCATCCGTTTCCGGTGCCATCGGCGAATCTGTCGCAAACCTACACCAATCCGCTGGGCGTCGCGATGGGGCAATGCACCTATTGCGGCTTTTGCGAGCGGTTCGGCTGCGGTAATTATTCGAAAGCGAGCCCGCAGACCTGCGTGCTGCCGGCCCTGATGCTGCGCAAAAATTTCGAGGCGCGGACCAACTGCAACGTAACGAAGATCAATCTCGACAGCACGGGGAAGAAAGCCACCGGCGTCACTTATGTCGATCAGGCGGGTGAAACCTTGATGCAGCCGGCCGACATGGTGCTGGTATGCGCGTTTTCGTTCAACTGCGTCCATCTGCTTCTGCTTTCCGGTATCGGCAAACCCTACGATCCGAAGACCAATACCGGTGTCGTCGGACGCAATTACGCCTATCAGTGCACCTCCGGCGTTCTGGTGAAGCTGAAGGACACGATCCTTAATCCGTTCATTTCCGGCGGCGCGATCGGCGTGTCCGTCGATGATTTCAACGGCGACAATTTCGATCATTCCGGGCTCGGTTTCGTCGGCGGCGGCGTGATGTCGGCGACCCAGACCGGCGGCCGGCCGATCGGCCAGATTTCGTATTTTCCAGACGATCCGAAATGGGGCTCGGGCTGGAAGAAGGCGACCAAGGAAAATTATCAATCGGTCTATGCGCTGGGCATTCAGGGCAGCGTTTACAGTTATCGGGATGCCTATCTCGATCTGGACCCGACCTATAAGGATCCGTATGGCAGCCCGCTGCTGCGCATGACCTTCGACTGGCACGAGAACGAGCTGAAAATGTCCGCGTTCGTGACGAAGAAACTGGCCGGGATCGGCAAGGCCATGGGTGCGTCACGGCTGGCAGCCTATCCGCGAACCGCGCCCTATTCCGTGGTTCCCTATCAGACGACACATAATACGGGCGGCGCGGTGATGGGTGACAATCCATCGAACAGCGTGGTCAACAGATATCTGCAAAGCTGGGACGTATCGAACGTCTTCGTTTTCGGAGCCAGCGTGTTTCCGCAAAACGCCGGATATAATCCCACCGGAACCGTGGGAGCGACGACCTATTGGGCGCTGGACGCGATCAAGACGAAATACCTGAAAAATCCTGGGCCGATGGTGCCCATGTGAAAGCGGAAGATCATGAGACAGGCCATTTCGTCATGCCTATTCGTTCTGATGTGCTTCGCTTTCGAAGCCGTACTGGTTCCGCCGACTTCGGCGGCGTCGTCGCAGTCGGGGACCGCGAGCGCGCAAACGCTCGCGCAGGGCAAAAAGCTGGTCATGTCGAATGGCTGCGCCGGCTGTCATAACGCTCCGGGCGGAGCTACGCTGGTGGGTGGGCGGGTTATCGGCGGTTGGACCGCTCCGGGACTGACCAACGACAAGCGCACTGGCCTCGGGAACTGGTCGGCCGGGGAAATCGCGGATTATCTGAAGACCGGGCGGAATTCCTATGCTGCGGCGGCTGGGCCGATGGCAGGGATTGTGACCAATGTGACCGCAAAAATGAGCGAGGCGGAGGTCGACGCCATCGCGGCGTATCTGAAATCCCTGCCGGGTAAAGCGGCTAACATCCGTCCGGTCGCGGCCAGCAACCCGGCGATGATAAGGGGCGGGGCGGTATACGCCGACGAATGCGCGGCGTGTCACACGCTTCGGGGCGTCGGCCAGGCGCGGCTTTTCCCGGCCCTGAAGGGCAGCCCTGAGGTTCAGGCGGATAATCCGACGACCTTACTGCGCGTGGTTCTGCAGGGCGCTCAAAGCGTCGGCACCGAGGCGGCGCCGACGGCAAGCGCGATGCCCGCCTTCGGAAAGCTGTTGAACGATCAACAGATCGCCGATGTTCTGACCTATATCCGCAATGACTGGGGCAATGCGGCGGCTCCTGTCGCCAAGGATGCGGTGGCGGCCGCGCGCAAGACGCTGCAGAAAACCCCGTGAGAATAGCTGCGTGTTTTCTGCGTGCGGGTCATCATGCGGCGTTCGCCTGGTTTTCCGTCCACGTTCCGGTATTCTCCGTGGTGGGTGCATAGTTCAGGAAAGCCCAGCGCAGAGGCAGCACGCCGCGCCGGCGCCATCCGTGAGAGACTTGCAGGCGCCAGAGCCGTTCGGCGCCCTTGAACCGGCGCACCGGCGACGAGATGAGGGGCGATCGGATCGTCCGGGTCTGGACGCGCGCCGATGCGCAGGGTTTGCGGGTCGGGGCTGGCGACGAAACCCGGAGATCCGGTCAGAATCGTCGCGACCGGCCAGCCCGCGCCGTCGAGCGTCGCGATGGGCAGGAACGGCAGCATGGCGAAGAAGGCCCGGTGCTGGTCCGGCATGAAATTGCGGATCGCGGCGCCGGAAAGCCGGGTGCCGGCAAGACGCTGCGCCTCGCGCTCGCCCGCATGGAACGGATCGGCATTCATGGCCGGCATCTATGCGGCGGATGGAACCGGCGAGCGCGGCACCGATGCGGCCTCGTACGGATCGTCAGGCAGCCAGATTTCCCCGGAATCATAGCGTTTCGCCAGATGAACCAGATCGCGTTCGAATCCGCGGGCACGCGCGTGCCGTCCTCGGAACCGGAATCTGACCCAGCGGATTCAAGGCCAGAAAGCCGGGCTCTGCCGGAATTCGGCCGGCGCTGCGACGATCCGATAGGGTAACCCCAGCATCCGCAGCAGCAACTCGACCCGGTGGCAATGGCCGGACAGCTTGGTGGCGTAGAGCGTGATGTCGGGTTGAGGCATGGTCGGTTTCATCCTTCGCGATAGTCGCGAAGGTAATTCTTGTTGTTTTATTGTAGAATGTACAAATATCGAAATTGAATCTTCCATTATTCGGAACAATCATGGACCGCCTGGACGAACTCGCCGTTTTCATCGCCATTCTGGATGCCGGCAGCCTCGCCGCGGCGGGCCGGCGCCTGCGCCGCTCGCCCCCGGCGATCACCCGCCTGCTGGCGGGGCTGGAAGAGCGGGTCGGCGCGCGGCTGTTCGAGCGCACCACGCGGCGGCTGGCCCCGACCGATGCCGGGCGGCGTTTCGCCGAGCAGGCGCGCCGGCTGCTCGGCGATTATCATGCGGTGATGCAAGGCGCCGCGGATTCGGATGTGTCACTGCATGGGATGTTGCGGCTGACGGCTCCCGTGGTGTTCGGACGCCGGCATGTAACGCCGGTGGCGACTTCCTTTCTCGATATGTGGCCTGCACTGCGCATCGAAATGCTGCTGTCGGATCGCAATCTCGATCTGATCGAGGAGGGGTTGGATGTCGCGGTGCGGATCGGCCGGCTGGCCGATTCCGGGCTGATGGTCCGGCGGGTCGGCGAGGTGCGCCGCGTGCTGGTGGCGAGCCCGGCTTACCTCGCGGCGCGCGGGCAGCCGCGACATCCTGACGACCTCGCGGGCCATGACATCATATTCACGTCCAGCCTGCTCGGCCCGCTGGTGTGGCGGTTCCATGTCGACGGACAGGAGCGTGCGTTCCGGGTCGAACCCAGGCTGATGGTGAACGACATCGAGGCCAAGCTGGTTGCGGTGCGCGCCGGCCAGGGCATTGCCGCGGCATTGTCCTACCAGGTGGTGGACGATCTCGCCTCCGGTACGCTCATCCGCCTGTTGGAGGCTTTCGAATCGCCGCCGTTGCCGGTTCAGCTCGTCGTGCCCAGCGTGCGCCACATGCCCGCGCGCGTGCGGGCTTTTCTCGACCATGCGGCGCGGCAACTGGGGGCACTCGCCGTCCTGACATGACGGCTTCGCGGGGTTAGCGCGGTCGCGAGACGCTTGGCACCGGCGAACCCATTCTTGTCGCCCGCTTGATCGCCTGCGGCGGCTGACCGAACCGGCGGAGGAAAGCGCGCCGCATCCGCTCGGGATCGGCAAAGCCGACGGATGCCGCGATCGCCTCGATCGGTTCGGTGCCGGCCTCCACCCGCATCCGCGCGGCCTCCGCCCTGAGACGCTCGACCGCCCTGGCGGGGGTTTCGTCGGTTTCGGCGCGGAACACCCGGCCGAATTGGCGGGGACTGAGGCAGGCGGCTTCCGCCAGGCGCTCGACAGGCAAGGCTTCGCCCAGATGTTCGCGGGCGAAGCTCAAGACTTGGCGTACCCTATCGGAGTCCGGTTCGAGATCGAGCATGGCGGAGAATTGCGACTGGCCGCCGGGCCGGCGGTGATAGACCACCAGTTCCCGAGCGACGGTGCGCGCGAGCGCGCTGCCGTGATCCTCCTCGATCATGGCGAGAGCCAGATCGATGCCCGCAGTAATGCCGGCGGAGGTCCAGACCGGACCGTCCTTGACGAAGATCCTGTCGCCATCGACCCGGATCGAAGGATAATGCCGCTGGAGCGATGCCGCGTGGCGCCAATGCGTCGTGGCGGAGCGTCCGTCGAGCAGGCCGGTCGCCGCGAGAATGAACGCCCCGGTGCAGACGCTGGCGACACGGCGCGCCCCGGAAGCCGCCGACCGGACAGCGGCGAGACGGCCGGGCGGTTGCGCTGCGGGCCGGGTGCCGCGCCCGCCGGCAATAATCAGCGTGTCGAGGCGTCGCGCGTCTACCGGCTTCGTTACGACCTCCAGCCCCGCCGTCGCCGTCACGCCGCCGCCGTGCTGGGACAGCACGTGCAGCCGGTAATGCTCGGCTTCCGCGACCATGCCAGCGATCTGGAACGCCGCGAGCGGTCCGGTCAGGTCGAGAATCTGGAAATCCGGGAAGATGAAGAAGCCGATATCGCGAGTCATGGCGTGAATTGAGGGATCTGCGTCATTTGAGCCGAAAGCCTGCGGCCTCATGATGCGGATGTCAACCGAAAGGATTCTCCATGACCGAACAAATCACCATCGTTTTTCCGATCTATACCGGCGTTACCCACCTCGATTTCACCGGGCCGCACCAGTTCGTCTCCCGGCTTGCGGGGGCGAAAGTGATCGTAGCATCGGTTGGCGGTGCATTGGTGACTGCCGACGGCCTGACTTTTGCCGATCTGGCCGATCTGGGCGCGATCGGACAATGCGACGTGCTGTGCGTGCCGGGTGGCGTCGGCTGCGTCGCCGCCATGCGGGACGCGGTCTACATGGATGCCATAAGGTGGCTGGCCGCCACGGCGCGGTACGTCACCTCGGTCTGCACCGGCTCGCTCATTCTCGGCGCGGCGGGATTGCTGAAGGGCAGGCGCGCCGCCTGCCACTGGGCCTGGCGCGACATGCTGCCGGCATTCGGCGCCATTCCCGATCCGGGCCGGGTGGTTCGCGACGGCAGCATCCTGACCGGCGGCGGCGTGACCGCTGGCATCGATTTCTCCCTGGCGCTGATCGGCGAACTCGCCGGAGCGGAGGTTGCCCAGTCGATCCAGTTGGGGCTCGAATACGCGCCAGAGCCGCCCTTCCATGCCGGACGGCCGGAAATCGCGCCGCCTGCGATCCTTGAGGCGGTTACGGCCCGGATGGCGCCCGCGATGGCGGACCGGCGCGACGCCGTTCAGCGCGCGGCAGAAGCGCTGCGCGCCGGCGCCCGGCCCGCCGGTGCCTGATCAGGGCAGGAGGGTTTGGGCGGTGTCCCAGATATCGCGGGCCACCTCGGCCGCCGGTTTCGCTTCGGCCAGGAACGCCGCCTGTCCGGCCCAGGCCTGCATGCGCTGGATGTCGCCCGCGCGTGCCGCCTCCGCCCGCATCGGCGCGGTCAGGCCGCGCTGCACCGGGTAGGGCGCGGGAGGTGCGATCGCGGTCGCCGCCGCGCGAACGTAATCGGTCGCGATCGCGCGCCCGAGTCGCCCGCTGAAGGCGCGGGTCAACCTTGTGGCTTCCGGCTCGACCGAGGCCAGCGCGTCGGCCCAGGCTTGATTGGTTTTGGCCTCCGGGCAGCGCAGGAAGGCGGTGCCGATCTGCACGGCGCTGGCACCCAGGATGAGGGCGGCCGCCGTGCCGCGCCCATCCGCGATGCCGCCGGTGGCGATGACGGGTATCGAGAGCCTGTCGGCAAGCCGCGGCAGCAGGGCGAAAAGTCCCACGCTTTGCTGTTCCGCCTCGGCGGCCTCGAAGCTGCCGCGATGACCGCCGGCTTCGGCGCCCTGCGCGACGATGGCGTCCGCACCGGCGGCCTCGGCCGCGAGGGCTTCGTTGAGAGTCGTGGCGCAGGCGAACCAGGCGATCCCGCGCGCTTTGAGCGCGGCGACGAAATCCGGCGGGTAAAGGCCCATGATCGAGGACACCACCGGCGGCGCGGCGGCGAGCAGGGCCTCGCACTGCGCGGCGAAATCGGGCGGCTTGGCCTCGGCCGCTTCGGGCGGAACCGGGGGCCCCCAGCCGCCGAGAAATTCCCGCACCCGCGCTTCCGCCGCCGCGTCGCGCCGGGGCGGAGGGTCCGGCACCCAGAGATTGACCTGGAACGCGCCGTTGCTGCCGCCGCGGAAATCGGCGGCCCAGTCGGCGATCTCGTCCGGTGTCGATAACAGGGCACCCATGCCGCCCATGCCGCCGGCATTGGCGACCGCACTGGCGAGGCTTGCCGGGCAGGCCCCCGCCATGGGGGCCTGGAGGATCGGCATATCGAGGCCAAAGCGCTCGCAGAACGCCGCCGCACGGTTACGAGGGGTCAGGTTCGGCATCTGGCGTCTCCGAATGATCGGTTGCTCGAAAGCGGGATAAGCCAAAGCGGCGATTCGGCAAAATGAACGTATGAGGTCGTTAACCCGGCGCTCGCGATGCGGTTTTCGGTGTCGCGCGCCCGGCTTCGAGCCGGGCGCGGGTGCGCGCATCGGCCGCGGGTCCTGGGGCGGTGCGGAAACGGGATGTCGCGAGCGGCTTGCCGCTGAGTTTGTCGATCATCATCGGCTGCGCTTCGGCGCCGGTTTCGCGGTCCAGCAGAACGACACTCGGCCCCTCTGGCGCGAAATGCTTGTTGCCCCAGGCGAGCAATGCCAGGAGTATCGGGCTGAAATCGCGTCCGCGTTCGGTCAATACGTAATCATGGCGCGGCGGATGCTCGCTGTAGAGGCGGCGCTCCAGCAGGCCGGACTCGACCAGCGCATTGAGCCGTCGCGTCAGCATGTTCGGCGCGATGTCCAGGCTTTTCTGGAACTGATCGAACCGCGTCAGGCCGTGGAAGGCGTCGCGCAAGATCAGGATGCTCCACCATTCGCCAACCCGTTCGAGGCTGCGGGCGATCGGGCACTGCATGGTGCCGAAGCTCTTGCGCTGCATGGCAGACCCTTGCGCGGTTTCTGAGGGTGACAAGCATTTACGCTTGCGACTATTATAATGCAAGTGATAGATCGACATGATCAACCCGGAGAGGAAAACCATGATGAACGACATCGCTCTTGATGCCCGGCCAAGCGGCCTCGATCAGTTGCGCGCCCTGATGGACGCGAAGCTGAGGGTTGGAATCGGGCAGACTCTCGGTTTCAATCTGGTCGAGATTGAAGCCGGCCGCGCCGTGTTCGAGGGAAGGCCGGGCCATGGGGTTTATAACCCGATCGGCACGGTGCATGGCGGCTACGCCGCGACCCTGCTCGATTCCGCCTGCGGCTGCGCCGTGCACTCGAAGCTGATGCCGGGGCAAGCCTATTCGACGCTGGAATTGAAGATCGCCTATCATAAGGCACTCACAGCGGAAACCGGGACGGTGCGCGCCGAAGGCATGGTTGTTTCGATGGGGCGGCGCGCGGCCTTCGCCGAAGCGCGGCTGACCGATGAAGCGGGACGACTTTACGCCTCGGCGACCTCGACCCTGATCGTCATGGATCGCTGAGGCGATGCGCATTCTTGTCGTCGGTGCCGGCGGTACCGGTGGTTATTTCGGCGGCAGGCTTTTGCAAGCCGGCGCCGATGTGACGTTTCTGGTGCGAGCCGGGCGTGCCGCGTCGCTCGCCCGTAACGGCCTCGTGATCCGCAGCGCGCGCGGCGACGTCGATCTGCCGGCGCCGCCGGTTGTTACGGCTGACGCATTGCGGGAAAATTTCGATCTGATTCTTTTGAGCTGCAAAGCCTACGATCTCGAAAGCGCGATGGATGCTTTCGCCGCGGCGGTCGGGCCGCAAACGGCGATTCTGCCGCTGCTGAACGGTATGCGCCATCTCGATGCGCTGGACGCCCGTTTCGGTGCCGCGCACGTGCTTGGCGGGCAATGCGCGATTTCGGCCGCACTCGGCTCCGAAGGCGAGATTCTGCATCTCAACGATGCTCACACGCTCACCTTCGGCGAACGCGACGGGGTGCGCACTGCCCGCGCGGAAGCAATCGAAGCCGTGTTCGCCAAGGCAAATTTCGACACTCGCCACAGTTCCGTGATTCTCCAGGAGATGTGGGAGAAATGGATATTCATCGCGACGCTCGCCGGCATCACCTGCCTGATGCGGGCGGCAATCGGCGATATCGTCGCGGCGGGGAACGCGGATCTTGCCGCCGCGCTGTTCGATGAGTGCGCCGTCATCGCGGAACGAAACGGTTTTCCGCCGCGTGCGGCCATGATTGAGCGCAGCCGCGCCATGCTCACGGCGGCGGGGTCTCCTTTCACCGCATCGATGCTGCGCGACATCGAACGCGGCGGGAGGATCGAGGCCGATCATGTCGTCGGCGATCTGCTCGATCGCGGCGAACCACATCGCGGCGGTGCGCTGCTGCGCATCGCCTATGCTCACCTCAAATCCTACGAGGCGCGGCGGACACGCGAGGCGGTAGTGCCGGCATGACCGATTCCGTCGGTGCGCGTTCATGAACCTTGCGGCCGGCGACATAGGTTGCCTTGACGGCGGTTTCGCTGCCCAGCGTCATCAGAACGAATAACTGTTCCTCGAGCGATTCCGAAAATTCCTGACGGGCGGCGAGCAGCGGCGTAGCCTTCGGGTCGAGCACGACGAGGTCGGCGTCCTTCCCGGCTTCGATGCTGCCGATATGCGCGTCCTGATAGATCGCGCGGGCCGATCCGAGTGTTGCCAGATAGAAGGCCTGATGCGCGGATAGCGCGTAGCCGTTCAACTGGGCGATCTTGTAGGCTTCGTTCAGCGTGGTGAGCGGCGAAAAACTGGTGCCGGCACCGAGATCGGAACCGAGCGCGGTGCGCACCGGGTTGGCGGAAACCAGCGCCCGCTTCAGATTGAACAGGCCCGAGCCGAGAAACAGATTGGAGGTCGGGCAGTGGACCACGGTGGCGCCGGCCTGGGCGAGGCGCCGCCATTCGCGTTCGCAGAGATGCACGGCGTGACCGAACAGGCAGCGTGGGCCGACGAGATTATGCCGGTCATAGACATCGAGATAGTCGTGGCTGCCTGGAAACAAGGCGGCGACCCATTGCAGTTCGCTGGTGTTTTCCGCCAGATGGGTCTGCATGTAGAGGCCTGGAATTTCGCGCAATAGTGCGCCCGCCAGGTCGAGTTGCGCCTCGGTGCTGGTGGGTGCGAAGCGCGGCGTGACCACGTAGAAGAAGCGGCCGTCGCCATGCCAGCGTTCGGCAAGCCGTTTCGATTGATCGTAGCCCGATTGCGCGGAATCGCGCAAAGCCTCGGGCGCGTTCCGGTCCATCAGAACCTTGCCGGCGCCGGTCCGCAGACCCAGGAGCGACGCTTCCTCGAAATAGGCGTCCACCGATTCAGGATGGACCGTGCAATAGGTGATCGGCGTGGTGACGCCCGCTCTTATCTGTTCGCGCAGGAACAGCTTTGCGATGGCCCGTGCGAAGACTTTATCGTTGTAGCGCTGTTCGATAACGAAAACATAGTTTTCCAGCCATTCCAGCAATTGCTTGCCGAAGGCGCCGATCATCGGGGTCTGCGGATAATGCACATGGGCATCGATAAAGCCGGGCAGGATCAGCGCATCGGGGTGATGGTCCGGCACCACTCCGTGCGGCACATGATCGGCCGTGAAGGCTCCGGCATGGATGATCCTGCCGTTATCGATCACGATCAAGCCGTCGGACTCGTATCGATAACAGGAGGCAGGATCATCCTGGAACGGATTGCCGGTATAGGTCAGGAACGGGCCGCGCAGCGCCGATTTCATCACGGTGTTTCCAGATCGACGCTTGACGGAACGGCTTCGCGCGCTTCGGCGAATTTCGGCGCGGTCAGCACGAGATAGGCGATCGTCGTCGCGAAGGCGCCGACGAAGAAGGAGATATCGCCGCATTGCGGATAGGCGCGGGCAAACGGTCCGACGAACAGCGGATACTGGTTGAAGAACGGGATGCTGCATAGCACGCCGATCAGCCAGGCGAAAAATCCGAGATGGCCGATCCCGATGCCGGACCAGCGCGACCGGCGCGGCCAGAAATGGGCGATGATCATGACCGGGAAGCGGGGAATGATGACATAGCCAAGGAAAAACAGCAGAAGTTCATAGTGCTTGTAGAAATTGTTGTGTCCGAAAATGGCGATCGCCAGACCCACCAAGCCGGTCAAAAGCGCTGCCTGATATTGCTTCAGTTTGATGCCGGATGCCAGCGCGGACAAGGACGCCGAATAGATGTTCAGGATGTTCGGGCTGACCGTGCCGACGATGATGGCAAGGATCAGAAGCGGACGGAACCATTCGGGAATCCAGGCGGTGAACAGGTCGGACGGGCTGTTGAGCTGAACCGTTGCACCGATGAACGCACCGAGGCATTCCAGCCACACGCAGGAGATGAAGGCACCGAGGAAGGTGTTGAGAAAAACCCGGCGCTTCATCTGCGGGCGGTTCTCCCGGAAGCACAGATAACGCGTATAGTCGGACGAATAGAGAATCCAGCCGCCGAGCCATGACAGCATGATCGAGACGGTGAGCAGGAAAGCGCCCGAGACGCCGCCGACTTCGGCGAGACTTTTCGTATTCGGCACCGGGAAATGGGTGATGTGCAGAAACGACAAAACGGTGAGAATGACGAAAACGGCGGTAAGGAAATAGAAGAACCAGCGTTCCGCCGCGACGATGAAATCATGGCCGATCAGCGCGATGAAGACCTGGACGATGGTGAGCACGATGATGGTTTGGTCGATATTGGTGCCCAAGGTCGCGTGCAGCGCGTAGCTGCCGATGACCGTGTTCACCGCGAACCAGGAAAATCCGTTTAGGAAGTTCAGGAACGACAGAAACCGATTGCCGGGCTTGCCAAACCAGTTCACGCACTGAATCATCTGCGGCAGGCCGTATTCGACGCCATAGGTCGAAAACAGGCCGAGCAGGGTACAGCCGATGAGATTTGCCACGACGATGGCAGCGATTGCGTCGAATGCGGACAAACCGAAGACGCCGGTGGCGATCGCGCCGGTGGTGATGGTTGCGAATTCGACATTCGCCGCCGCCCATAGCCTGAACAGGGCGCGCGGCGTGCCATGGGCTTCGTCGGGATCGATGCGTGCGATCCCTTTTGATTCAACTGTTAGTATGTCGGCGGTTTTCATGGTCGTCGTTTCCCTCGTTCGTATTGTTGCTTATGCTACCGGTTGTTGTGGATCGTGGATGCGGCGCCGCAGCCGGAAGTTGGCGATCCTGATCACCTCGTCGAGGGCCAGCTTCGCTTCGGCGGATTGATCGTGGGCAAGGCGTTGTTGCAGTCTTTCGATGATGGCTTCGGCATTCTTCTGACCCCGCACCGCGATGATGAACGGAAAGCCGAAACGGGTCCGATAGGCGCGATTGAGTGTCGCGAGCCGTTCGGCATCACCTTGCGTCATGCGATCGAAGCCGGCGAAGCGCTGCTCGATCGTCGATGCCGAGGTCAGGGTGCCGGACTGGCCGAGTTCGGGATGCGCGTTCAGGAGTGCCAGTTGCTTTTCTTGATCGGCGGTGAGAACGATCTCGGCCATCGCTTCGACGAGATCGTCGGTGTCGACGAAAGGACGCTCGGCGGCGGCTTTCGCCGCGATCCATGGCGAGTGCTCATAGATATCGGCGAGCGCTTCGACGAACATCGTCTCCGCCATCCGGTTGAGCGCATCGATCGTCAGCGGAGCCTCGGCGACTGCTTTGTTTATGACGGTCATTTCGCACCACCCTGAAACCACCGGCCTATCTTGGCACGTTCGGCCTTGGTGATGTGCGTGATGTTGCCTGGCGGCATCGATTTTGCCTGCACCGCCTGCTGATAGATCAGCGCGGCGTGCTGATGGATTTCGCTCGCCGTGTCGAAGATCAACCCGTCCGGTGCGCTGGACATCATTGTCGGGTGCGCCGAGTGGCATTTCCCGCAGCGATCCTGGATGATCGGCGTGACCGCGGCGGTGTCGACGGTCGGACCAGGTGCGTTGGCCGCAGCGGTCTGGGCGTGCACTGCCCCGCCGATCAGGTGGGCGGGTGCGACCAGGACCATCACGATGACGATCAGTCCGGCCGCCATCGTGGGCAATTGCCAGATCTCGCTCTTGGTATGGCGCATGACGAAATACTGACGGATCAGCGCGCCCGCGACCATCACCAGCCAGAGGCTGAGCCAGTTGGCGGCACCGCCGTAGAGCATGCTGAAATGGCTGCTCAGCATCGCGAACACGACCGGCAGGGTGAAATAGGTATTGTGCACGGATCGCTGTTTGGCGCGCTTGCCGGGGATCGGATCCGGCGTTTCACCGCGCGCCAGGGCGTTCACCATCTTCTTCTGTCCTGGAATGATCCAGAAGAAGACGTTGGCGGACATGATCGTGCCGATCATCGCGCCGACGATGAGGAAGGCCGCCTGCGGCGCGAACAGATGAGTCGCGAGGAAGGCGGCGGCCGCCACGAAAATCGCGATCACGACGCCGAGCACAAAATCGTTCTTGCCGAGCAGCCGGCACGCGATGTCATAGACGACCCAGCCCGCGAGCAGAAAGCCAAGCACGCAGATGATTGCGAGAGACGGTGTGAGATGGGCAACCGACGGGTCGATCAGATAGGTGCCCGGCTGCATCAGATACATCACTGTCAGCAAGGCGAATCCCGAAAGCCAGGTCGCATAGGATTTCCATTTCGACCAGTGCAGATCGTCCGGCATACGTGCCGGCGAGACGAGATATTTCTGCGAATGATAGAATCCGCCGCCATGCACGGCCCACAACTCGCCGAACACGCCTTTGCGCCGTTCGGCCTCCTCTTCGGGTTCGTGCAGGCTGTTGTCGAGCATGACGAAGTAGAACGACTCGCCGATCCAGGCGATCGCCGCGATCACGTGCAGCCAGATCAGCAGGCCCATTGCCCAGCCAGTTAGATATGAAAACATGGAATTCAGCTTCCGCGATAGGTTGTGTAGCTCCAGGGCGAGACCAGAAGCGGGATATGATAGTGAGGTTCTTCGGCGTTCATGCCGAAGCGCAGCACGATGTCGTCGAGAAAGGTTTGGGGTGCGGGCTCTCGGCTTTGCGCCGCGAAATAGGGACCGATCGAAAAGACCAGATCATAGACGCCGCTGGGCAATCCGGCCGCGTCCTGGGGCGTGCAGGCGGCGCGGCCGTTCGCGTCGGTGACGGCTTCAGCGAGTAGCTTGCCCGGCTGCGCCTGCGCATAGAGGCGGATGCGCACGCCGGAAGCCGGGCGGCCATTCGCCGTGTCGAGAATATGGGTGGTCAGACGTGTCATTGTCCTCTCCGATCCGCGATACCGGATTAAGTGATAAATCGATCAGGCTGGAGGCGATAACCGAAATGCGCGTCATAGCGCCTGGATTATGATGCCCCACACAGGGTCGTCGCGGATGCGCATCCGGCGCAGGAATGCTCGGCGAGTAGCGGCTCTCTGCGTGGCGCCGCGGCGGGGCCGCCAGCCTGCAGCAGCAATTGCGCCGCGACCGCGACGGCCAGAACCTCCGGCTGCTTGCCGGCAATGCCGCCGATTCCGATCGGGCAGGTCAACCCGGCAATCGCCTCTGCCGAAAGACCTTGACGCCGCCAGCGATGTTCGAATCGCGCACGCTTGGTCGCCGAGCCGATCAGACCGATATAGGGGAGATCGTCACGGCGCAGCGCCGTTTCGCAGATGGCGGCGTCGAGTGCATGGCTATGGGTCATCACCAGGATCATGCAGCCGGACGGTGCCGCCTCGATCATGACTTCCGGCTCATCGACACGGTGACAGTCTATTGCCGCTGTCGTGTCGCCCGGTGCGATCGGCGGGAACGCGTCGGGGCGGACATCCACCCAGTCGATCGTGCAGGGGAGATCGCACAGCACGCGCACGAGGGCGCGCCCGACATGACCGGCTCCGTGCAACTGCAAACGGAACAGGGAAGGCGGCGGCGGCAGATGGGGTTCGAGCCAGGGGGTATAGGCGAGCGTCACGACGCCGCCGCAGCATTGGCCGAGATGCGGGCCCAGCGCACGGGTTTCGACATCGTCGATGATCGGGCCGTTGCCCGAAACCCAATCGGCGAGAATGTCGCGGGCGCGGGTGGTCGCAGTGTGTTCGAGCTGGCCGCCGCCGATGCTGCCTTCTGTCCCGTTCGGCTTCACCAGCATCCGTGCGCCGACCTCGCGCGGCGCCGAGCCGCGCACCGCGCGCACCTCGACGCAGACCCCGTATGGGAATCGGGCGATCATGTCGCGGCACTCCTTACGGCGTCGACCGCGTCCAGGATCGCTTCGGGCGTTGCCGGCGCGCGCAATGGCGGGTCCGCACCTTGGCCACCGGTCGCGGCGATCGCGTCGCGGATCGCGAGCAATACTGAAAACGCGAGGAGCATCGGCGGTTCGCCGACCGCCTTCGAGCGATGGATGGTCGGTTCGGCGTTGGGATTGTCGAACAGCCGGACGTTCAGCGCGTCCGGGCAGTCATTCGCGGTCGGGATTTTGTAGGTGCTCGGGGCATGGGTGAGCAGCATGCCGGATTGCGGATGCCAGACCAGTTCCTCCATGGTCAGCCAGCCCATGCTCTGGATGAAAGCGCCCTCGATCTGGCCGATATCGATCGCCGGGTTCAGCGAACGTCCGGCATCGTGCAGGATATCGGCGCGCAGCAGCGAAAACTCGCCGGTCAGCGTATCGACAACGACCTCGCTGACCGCCGCGCCATAGGCGAAATAGTAGAACGGCCGGCCGCGCAGGGTTTTCGGGTCCCAGTGGACCTTCGGTGTCGCGTAGAACCCGTCGCTCCAAAGCTGCACCCGCGCTTCGTAGGCCTGACGGACCAGGGTGGCGAAGGGCAGGATAGTCGTGCCGATTTTCACCTCGTCGTTAGCGAAACGAACATTTTCGGCGCTGCCGCCGTAACGCTGTGCGGCAAAGCCAGCGAGGCGGGCGCGGATGGTCAGCGCGGCATCCTGCGCGGCCATACCGTTCAGGTCCGCACCGGTGGAGGCGGCGGTTGCCGAGGTGTTGGCGACTTTCGACGTATCGGTCGCGGTGCAGCGCACGGCGGCGAAGCCGACACCCAGCGCGTCGGCGACGATTTGCGCGACCTTGGTGTTAAGCCCCTGGCCCATTTCGGTGCCGCCGTGGTTCACCAGGATGCTGCCGTCGACATAGACGTGAACCAGCGCGCCGGCCTGGTTGAGATGCGGCACGTTGAACGAAATGCCGAATTTCACCGGGGTGAGTGCGATTCCCTTTTTCAGGACTTCGCTGTGGCGGTTGAACGCCTCGATGGCCGCGCGCCGCTTGCGATAGTCGCTGTCGGCAACGAGATCATCGACGATCTTGTGGACCACGTTGTCTTCGACGACCTGACCGTAGGGGGTGACGTTGCGCTCGTCGGTGCCGTAGAAATTTGCCCGCCTGACATCGAGCGGGTCGCGGCCAAGGGCGCGGGCGATCCGGTCCATCACGATCTCGATCAGCAGCGCGCCCTGCGGGCCGCCGAAGCCGCGAAACGCGGTGTTGCTCTGGGTGTTGGTGCGCGCGTTGTAGCCGTGGATCGCGACCTCGGGCAGGAAATACGCATTGTCGAGATGGCAGAGCGCGCGGGTCATCACCGCACCCGACAGATCGGCGGAGTGGCCGGCATTGGCGATCAAGTCAGCCTCGATCGCAAGAATCCGGCCGGTTTCTTCGAAGGCGACGTCGTAATCGTATTCGAACCCGTGACGCCGTCCGGTGATCAGGAAATCGTCGTCGCGGTCGAGGCGCAGCTTCACCGGGCGCTGCAGCCGATGCGCGGCGAGGGCGGCGGCGCAGGCGAACAGCGCGGATTGCGATTCCTTGCCGCCGAAACCGCCGCCCATGCGGCGGCATTCCACCAGAACCTGATGGCTGCGCCAGCCGAGCGCATGAGCGATGACGTGCTGCATCTCGCTCGGGTGCTGGGTGGAGCAGAGCACGCGCATCCCGTCGTTTTCCGCCGGGATCGCATAGGAGATTTGCCCTTCGAGATAGAATTGCTCCTGGCCGCCGAGGCTGAACTGGCCGCGCAGGCGGTGCGGCGCCGCGACGCGCGCCCGTTCGAGCGCACCCTCGGTGGATTCGCGGATCAGATGGGCGGGCTTGAGCACGTAATCGCCGCGCGCGTGAGCGGCGCGCTGGGTCAGGACCGGCGCGGCAGGTTCGATGATCAGGCAGTCCTTGATCAGCGCGGCGGCGCGCCGGGCCAGATCGCGTTCGGTGGCGACGATGAGGGCCACCGGCTGACCGAGATAGCGCAACGTGCCGTCGGCAAGGATCGGATCGTCATGGACGACGGGTCCGCAATCGTTGACGCCCGGTAGGTCGGATGCGGTGAACACCGCGACCACGCCGGGCATCGCCATCAGTCTTTCCCGGTCGATGTTAACAAGCCGCCCGGCGGCAACGGGCGACAGGCCGAGCGCCGCGTGCAGCGTGCCGGCGGCTTCCGGGATATCGTCGATATAGGGCGCGGCGCCGGCCACATGGAGATGGGCCGATTCATGCGGCGGGCTGACGCCGACGCGCGCGCCCGCGCTCAAGGCTGCCGCATCGGCGTCGGCCCAGGAGGCTGGAATATGGCCGGCGAAGCCGGGCTTCAGGGCGACATCCTGGTTCATGCGACGGCCTCCCGATGCTCGATGCGCTGCGCGCGGGTCTCTTCTTGCGGCAAAGGCGCGATCGGGCGGTTTTCCACCCAGAAGCGCCAGAGCAGGTTGCGTGCGACCCGTAGCCGATAATCCTTGGAGGCGCGCAGATCGG
Organism: Acidiphilium sp. AL; assembly: GCF_025499445.1. Classification (NCBI taxonomy): domain Bacteria; kingdom Pseudomonadati; phylum Pseudomonadota; class Alphaproteobacteria; order Acetobacterales; family Acidocellaceae; genus Acidiphilium; species Acidiphilium sp. AL. The sequence goes on along the minus strand of NZ_JAIMBZ010000018.1, from coordinate 11,702 downwards.
TGAGCGGTGCAAAGTCGCGTCCGAGAGCGTCCATCGCGGCGCGGATAGCGGTTTCGGACCAGGTCTCGCCGAGCAGAGCGGCCTCGGCCTCGCGGGCGCGCCGGACGGTCGCGGCCATGCCGCCGAAGGCGAGGCGGATCGACGCAACCTGATCGTCCCGCAGCGTGAGCGCGAAACCGCAACTGACGGCCGAGATATCGCAATCGGTTCGTTTGGAAATCTTGTAGGCGCGCAAATGTGTTTCCGGTGCCGGCAGAGCAACGTCGATGCTGTGGAGGAATTCGCCTGGCTCAAGCGCGTTGCGCATATAGTCGAGGTAGAAATCGGTGAGAGCCAGGCGCCGGATGCGCACGCCTTGTTGCAGCACCAGGGTTGCGTCCAGTGCCATCAGCACCGGCGCTGCATCGCCGATCGGCGAGCCGTTCGCGACATTGCCGCCCATGGTGCCGGCGTGGCGCACCGGCGGCCCGGCGAAGCGGAGCGCCATCTCCTCTAGCTCGGGCATGGTCTCGATCAGGGCGCCCCAGGCGTCTTCCAGCGGAACGGCGGCGCCGATGCGCAGCAGCGAACCGTCCCGCTCGATCGCGCGCAGTTCGACGACATCGCCGAGATAGATCAGATCGCCGACATCGCGGAACAGCTTGTTCACCCAGAGGCCGATATCGGTAGCGCCGGCGAGCAGCCGCGCCCGCGGCTTTTCGGCATAGAGAGCGGCTAGGCCGGCGAGGGTTTTCGGCGCGTGGAAGTGATCGATCCGTGCGCCATCGGCCACCGGATAGGCCGGGTTGGGCGCCGCATAGACGAATGGCTCCTCGGTTTCCGCAGCGATGGCGCGCAGGGCGGAGGCGATCGGCGCGGCGTCGACATGCTCGGCGGGAAACTCGAACATTTTGGCAGCGGCATCAAGGATCGGGCGGTAGCCGGTGCAGCGGCAGAGATTGCCGGCAAGATCGTCGGCGACCTGCTGGCGGGTCGGGCGGGTGCCGGCCTCGATATGCTTCGTGTAGGTCGCGAACAGCGACATCACGAAACCGGGCGTGCAGAAGCCGCATTGCGAGGCGTGGCAATCGACCAGCGCCTGCTGCACCGGGTGCAGCGCCCGATCGGTAAGCGAGCGCAGGTCTTCGACCGTCAGCAACGCCTTGCCGTGCAGCGTGGGCAGGAAGCGGATGCAGGCATTGATCGGGCGCAGCGCCAGATCGCCGACGCGAATCGCGCCTTGTGCCGGGTCGGCGGCGTCCGCCAGCTCGGCGACGACGATCGTGCAGGCGCCGCAATCACCTTCGGCGCAGCCTTCCTTGGTTCCGGGGCGGCCGGCATGGATGCGCAACCAGTCCAGCACCGTGGTCGTGGTCGGCAGCCCGTCGACGCGGGCGATTTGATTTCTGAAATAGAACTTGATCGGTTGCGGCGTCATGACCTGATTTTCTTGGATAAAGCGGAACGGAAACGCCCTTGAGGAGGCGCCTTCCAGCCAGCTTAATCAAGTGAAATCAGGGATATGAGCGCAAATGTCGCCCATAAGCGGGAGGTTATGGCGCGGTGCGCCGATTCAGGTTGGTTTTTTCACCGCGAGCTTCAGCAGAACCGGCAGTGCCAGCAGAACCAGCGGGAACTGCACGATGAAGCCGGAGATGATCGCGATCGCCAGCGGTTGCTGCATCCCCGAGCCTTCGCCGATATCGAGAGCGAGCGGCAACAGCGTTAGGATAGCGGCGAGCGTGGTCATCGCGATCGGGCGCAGCCGGTTGCGGCTGGCGGTGACGAGCGATTCGAGCGGGTCGTTGTGTTCCGCGAGAGACTGATATTCCGAGACGTAGAAAATCGCCATTTCGGTGGCGAGCCCGACGATCATCGTCATGCCCATCAGGGCGGTGATGTTGAGCTGCACGCCGGAGACGAACAACCCGATAAATACCGCGAGGCTGGCGAGCAGGGCGGTCGAGAGGATTGTCCCGGCAATGATGAAGCTGCGGTACAGGAACAAGAGGAGAATGAATTCGGCGGCGATCGCCGCGACGAAGACCTTGGCGAGGCCGAGAAAGGCGATCTGCTGCTGCTTGTAGAGTCCGCCGAGCGTGTAGTGCATTCCGGGCGGCAGCATGCCCGGCCTGGCGAGGGTGTGCCGCACATCGGCGATCACCCCGCCGATGCCTCGTCCGCTGATCCGCCCGGTGACCGCGACGATGCGCTGGAGATTGTCGCGGTCGATCTCCGGCTGGCCGGACACCACGTTGAACGTTGCGAAATCGCCCATCGGGATCAGCGCGCCGGATGGTGTCGCCACCGGGATGCGCGCGAGATCGCCGATATGCCGCTTGGCATCCTGCGGCAGGGTGACGCGGATGCCGGTGAAGCGATACTGGCCGGGTAACGCCGACACAACGCTGCCCTGAAGCGCGGTGCGCAGGGTCTGGCGCACCGAGGCGGGGTCGAGACCGAGCATCGCGGCCCGCGCGGTATCGACATGGATGTCGATCGCATCGCCGGCGAGGACGACGCCGTTGTTTACCGAAACCACGCCCCGGATGCCGCCGATCGCTGTCGCGACGCGTCGCGCGGTCGAGAGCAGTTGGGCGGGCGCGCCGCTCAGCTTGATCTCGATCGGTTCGGGCACGCCGGTGAGATCGCCGAGCAGATCGCTCAGCATTTGCGATTCGTCGAAATCGATTCCCGGCACCTTCGCTTCGATGTTTCGCCGGACCCGGTCCATCACCGGCCAGATCAACGGCCGGTCGCCATGCGGCTTGAGCTGGACGAAAATATCGCCCTGGTAGGGCTCGTTCAGATCGCCGCCGAGCCCCGCGCCGGTGCGCCGCGAGAAGGTTTTCACCGCCGGATCGGCACGCAGGATTGCCTCCACCTGGTTCACCTCGCGCACGCTTTCGGCGAGCGAAGTTCCCGGCCGGGTCTGATAGTTCAGCACAAAACCGCCTTCGTCGAGATGCGGCATGAATCCGGTGGGCACCGCGCGATAGGTAAGGAAACCGGCGACGATAAGTGGGGCGATGCCCAGAGCGAGCAGTCCGGGCCGGGCGATCAGCCTGGGCAGCAGTGCCGCGTGCGTGCGGGTGAGCCAGCCCGTGTGGTCGGCGGCATCGTGCGCTTCCAACGGGTCGTGCCATTTGTCGAAATCGATCAGGGCGCGGGCGAGCACCGGTACAGCGAAGGCCGACAGCAGCCACGAGGCGGCGAGGGTGGCCGCCATGGTGATCGACAGCGCCTTGAAGAATGCGCCGGTCACCCCGGACAGAAGGGCGAGCGGGGCGAACACGATGAGCGTGGCCATCGAGGAGCCGGACAGCGGCGGCAGGAACTCGGCGGCGGCGGCGAGAACCGCCCCCTTCGCGGCATTGCCGGCGGCATGGCCAGCGCGGCGCGCGACATGCTCGATCATGACGATCGCATCGTCGATCACCAGACCGACCGAGGCGGCCAATCCGCCGAGCGTCATGATGTTGAAGCTCATCCCCGCAAACGACAGCAGCAGAACCGCTGATGCCATCGAGGCGGGGACGACGAGGAGCGCGATCAGCGTGACGCGCCAACTGCGCAGAAAGCCGATCAGCACCAGGCCGGCGAGCATCACGCCGATCAGGATGGCATCGCGCACCGAACCGGCGGCGGCGCTGACCAACCGGCTCTGGTCATACCATTTTACCAATGTCACGCCGTGCGGCAGATTGGCTTTATAGGTGGTGAGTGCCTTGCGCACCGCCGCGTCGACCGCGACCGCATTGCCGTTCGGCTGCTGGAACACCTGGAGCGTGACTGCCGGAACGCCATTCTGGGCGACCCGGTAATAGACCGGCACGGTGCCCATGCGCACCGTGGCGACCTGATCGAGCCGCACCACGCCGTCTGGCCCGGCGCGCACCACGATGCGTTTCACCGCGCGCACCGAGTTCAGCGTGTTGTTCTGGACCAGCAGATAGAGCCGGTCGCGATCCGCCATGCGGCCGACGGCGGCGAGGACGTTCGATTTGCTGACCGCCTGCTCGACCTGCGCCAGCGTGACATGCATCGCGGCGAGGCGCTGCGGCGCGACCAGGACATGCACCTCGGGCGTCGTACCGCCCTGCACGCTGACCTTGGCGACGCCCGGAATCCGCGTCAGCACGGGAACGATGTGGTATTGCGCGATGGTGCGCAGCCTGGTTTCCGAAATACTGTGCGAGGTCATCGCATAGGCGATGATCGGGAACACGGTCGGGTCCATCCGGCGCACGACATAGGTGGTGCCCGGCGGGAAGTCGGGCAGCTTCCGGGCGATCGCGGCGTCGACCTCGGTCGTCGCGTGGCCCATGTTCTGGCCCCAGTTGAAGTCGACATAGATCTGCGCCGAGCCGCGCGAGGTCGACGACCGCACCGAAACCACACCTGGGATGGCGCGCAGCGCCTGCTCCGCCGGCTTGGTCACTTGCAACACCATCTGTTGGGCAGGACGTGCGCCGGCATCGATATTGACGCGCACGCGGGGAAACGAGGTGCGTGGGAACAGGCCGACGGGCAGGGACATCGCCGCGACCGCGCCAGCGAGGGCGAGGCTCGCCATCAGGAACAGGATCGCCCGCTGGTGGCGCGCGAGGAACCGGGCGAAACCCATTACCGCTGTACCCGGACCGCGATTCCCGGCGTGAGCTGATAGTTGCCGGTCGTCACGATGGGCAAAGCGGGGTCGATCCTGCCGCTGACCACCGACGAATTTCCGGCGCTGGCGCGAACGTCCACCGGAACCGGCGTCGCATGGCCGCTTTTCACCTGCCAGAGCGTATAGCCGTGCCCGTCCGGCAAGGCCGCGTCGCGCGGCACGATGATGCCGCGCGCCGAGCCGATATCGATCCGGGCGGTGACCTGCTCGCCTACCAGGACGTGCGCCGGAGGCAGCTTGATCGTGGCATCGACGAGGCCGCTTTGCGGATTGACCATGGTGGATACCGCGAGCACCACGCCGCGCAGCGTGCCGCGCCCGTTGCCGGCGACCGGGATGACCGCGACCTTGTCGCTCGCGCGCACCTGTCCGGCCTGAAACGGATCGAGTCCGACGGTGGCGACGAGGGCATCGCCGCGCAGAACGGTGGCGATCGCCGCGCCCGGCAGCAACTGCGCGCCCGGCGCCACTGCGATGGCGGCGACGATCCCGTCATAGGGTGCTACGATCGGTGCTGTGGCGCGATCGGCGCCCTCGCGGCGCAGTGCGTTCCGCGCCGAAAGCGCTGAGGTTGCCGCCTGTTCCGCCTGGCCGAGCTGCATCCGGGTCGCGAGGTGGGAGGCGACCAGGGCTCTGGTGTGCGCGAGCGTCTGCTTCGCCGCGCGCAACGCGGCTTCGGCCTGGACATAGGCGGATTGCGCGCTCGGCGCGGTGCCGATCAGCGCGATGGCCTGGCCGCGATGCACCGAGGCGCCCGGCACCACATCGACCCGCTTGACGATGCCCGCATAGGCGACGGCAAGCGTATCGGACGCTCCGGGACCGGCCTGGACCGTGCCGTAGGCGGTGATGCTCCGCTCGATGCTGCCGGATTTGACCGGTGCTGTGGTAACCAGGACGCTGGGCGCGGGTTCGGCCAGCGCGGACGAGGATATCGCCAGGATCAGCGCGAGTGGGAGCATCATCCGCGTCATGGCGCACCTCCGGTATGAGAAACGACGGGCAGGCCGGCACCCAGCAAACTCGCCAGCGCGATGCGCCCGGCCGCGTTTTTCTGGTCCAACGCGATCAGTTCGGTCTGGCGGGTCGCGGCCTGGTCGATCAGGTCGGTTTCGATCCGCGCATCGATCAGGCCTGCGCGATAGGCGCGGCGCGCGGCGTGCGCGGCGGTTGCGGCGGAAACCAGACGGGCTTTGGCGGCTCGCCGCTCCGCCCCGAGCAGTGCCAGCGCCTGTTCGGCGGAATCGGTCTGGCCCTGGGCGACGCCAAGTGCGGCGGTAAAGGCCGCGTCGAGCTGCCGCCGCGTCGCTTTCGCCACCGCGATATTGCCCCGGTTGCCGTTGAAGATCGGCAGGTTGAGCGAGATCGTCGGCCCCAGGCTGGCGACCCGGCTGGTATCCGACCCGCCATTGACCGAGAGCGAGAGCAGCGGGAATTGCGCGAGAATCGCCGCGCGCAGATCGGCGTCGGCGGCGCGATAGCCATAGCGGAGCGCGATCAGGTCGGGCCGGCGCCGCGCGAGCGTGACGACGAGGTTTCGCGTCACACCGTGCGGCAGGCGCGGGATGCGCGGCCGGGCGAGCGGGATCGGGGTGTTCGGCGTGACGCCGAGCAACGCGGCCAAGGCGGCGTGGTCGGTCTGTTCCTGCTGAGCAACGGCGTCGTGCGCCGTATCCAGGCTAGCGAGGCTGGCTTGCGCCGCCGAGGCCTGATCGATCGCGAGATTGCCGGAAGCGACCGCCTGGCGGGAGGTCGCGACCAACCCTCGCAAAGTCGAACGCGCGGCATCGAGCGTGGCGAGGCTGCGCCGGTCCGCCCAGAGCGACACCGCTAGGGTTTCGGCCTGAGAGGCAACCTGCCATTCTTGCCACATCACATTGGCGCCGATTTCCGCCGCGCGCGCTCGTGCGGCGTGCAGCCTCGCGCCGCGGGTGATCAAAGAAGCGAGATCCTGCGCGAGCGCGCCGCTGATCGAAGGCGCCGTTCCCGGACCGCCGAGCAATGCGCCGAATCCGCCCTGGATATTGGGGTCGGGCAACAGGCCGGCGGCGAAGATCTGAGCACGGCCGATGCCGATTTGTGCCCGTGCGGCGGCGAGCGCGGGGTCGTTCAGCACGGCGAGGGCGGCGAGCGCCTGCGGCGAAAGCGGGCGCGTCGCATCGATCACCCGCCCACCTTGCGGGGTGCGGTCGAGCGATGCCAGATCGATCCTGAGCGGCGGCGCGAGCGAGAGCGGCCGCGCCCGATAACTGGCGCAGCCGGCGAGAGTCATGGCGGCAGCCAACAGGATCGCGCTCGGGATGAAGGGATTGGTCGGATTGCGGAAAATCATGATGCGTGCGGTTGCTGAGCGGGAGGGTTTGGCGGCGCCCGCTTGCCCTGCGGTTTGCGTGGCGTTTGTCGTTTTGTAATTTTGCCGAAATCGGCTTGACCCAGCTCTCGAACGGCCGATCCTGCGATGTCATGGACCCGAAACGAGAACTGCGCATCCTGTTGATCGAGGACGATCCCCGCACCGCTGAACTCGTGCGTGCCGGGCTGGAGCCCGAAGGCCATGTGGTCTCGGTCGCGCCCGACGGGCGGCCCGGCCTGCTACGGGCCGCCGGAGAATCCTGGGACATCCTGATCGTGGACCGGATGCTGCCGGGGCTTGACGGGCTGGGGCTCGTCAGGACGCTGCGCAGCGCGGGCGTGACAACGCCGGCGCTGTTTCTGACCGCGCTCGGCGGTGTGGATGACCGGGTGGACGGTTTGCGCGCCGGCGGAGACGACTATCTGGTCAAGCCCTTCGCGGTGGCGGAGTTGAGCGCGCGGATCGCGGCACTTGCCCGGCGCGGCGCACTAAAGCCGGAGGATGCGGTCCTGCGCGTCGCCGATCTCGAACTCGACCGGCTGAGCCGCGAAGTGACCCGCGCCGGCCAGACCATTCCCCTCAAGCCGCGCGAATACGCGGTGCTCGAATATCTGATGCGCCATGCCGGCCAGGTGGTGACCCGCACCATGCTGCTCGAAGATGTCTGGGATTTTCATTTCGACCCGCAGACCAGCGTGGTCGAGTCTCACATTTCACGGCTGCGCGCCAAGATCGATCGGGGGTTCGGGCGCGAACTCGTGCAGACGATCCGCGGCGCAGGCTATCGGCTGGGCGATGCTGCCTAAGCTGTTCCAGACCACCAGCGTTCGGCTCGCGGCCCTTGGCCTGGGCCTCGCCTCGGCCAGCGCGGCGGTGGTGTTCGCGGTGATTTATTACGGCACGCTGGGCACGATGCGGGCGACGCTGGATGCCGACATCGCCAACGAGATATCCGAGATTTTGATCGCCGGGCCGATGACCCCGCGAAGCATCGTGATCGCCGGCGTGCGCGCGGCGCTGGCCCAGCATCCCGCCAATATATTTTTCCTGCTCGACGACGCGGGTGGGCGGAAGATCGCCGGCAATCTTCGTCTCGCCATGCCGCGCCCCGGCTGGCACACGCTCGCCGCGCCGCCGGGCCAGGTTTTCGCGCCGCACACCCATGTGCTGCGCGGTCGCGCCGTGCCGGTCGCCGGAGGCGATCGTCTGTTCGTCGCCGCCGATGCGACCATGCTCGACGAGCTGAACGAGCTGATCCGGCGCAGCTTCATGATCGGGTTCGGCATCACTCTCGCGATCGGGCTGGCCGCCGGCATCGGCTTCGGCCGGCGCGCGCTTGCCCGCGTCGAGGCGGTGAGCGCCGCGAGCCGGGAGATCATGGCCGGCGATTTCACCCGCCGGATTCCGCACTCCGGTTCGGGCGACGAATTCGATCATCTCGCCGCCAGCATCAACGCGATGCTCGCGCGCATCGAGCAATTGATGGCCAACATTCGCGCGGTCGGCGACGAGATCGCGCATGATTTACGTTCGCCCCTGGCGCGCTTGCGCGAATCGCTGGAACTCTCGTTACGCGCGGCCGATCCGGCGGTCATGCGCGCGACGATGGAGGACGCGATCGGTCAGGTCGATGCGGCGCTCGGCCTGTCGGCGGCGATATTGCGGCTCGCCCAGATCGAGAGCGGGGCGCGGCGGGCATCGTTCACCCGGATCGATTTTTCGCTCCTGCTCGAAGAGATCGCCGAGACTTACGAGACGGTTGCCGAGGACGCCGGCGGGCGGTTTACCGCGACGATCGAGCCGGGATTGATTCTGACCGGCGATGCCGCATTGCTCAACCAGATGGTCGCCAACCTGATCGAGAACGCGATCAGGCATGGCGGGGAGGGTCCGGCGATTGTGCTCGCTGCCGCTCGCGTCGGGCGGGATATCGAAGTGACAGTGACTGACGACGGCCCCGGCATTTCGGCCGAGCGCCACGCTTTGGCGCTGCGCCGGTTCGGCCGGCTGGATGCGAGCCGGGCAACCGACGGTCACGGGCTCGGGCTGCCGCTCGCCGCCGCGATCGCGGCACTGCACGATGCGACGCTCACCCTGTCCGCCGAGCGGGACGATCCGGTCCGGCCAGGATTGCGGGTGGCTTTACGATTTGCCAACCCTTCGCCACGCTGAGGCAGAAAGCAAGGATCAGGCGGCCTTCTGCTCGACGCGCGCGGCTTCGGCCCGGAACCCATCGACAATGAAGGCCGCGAGCGCATCCACCGTCTTGGTATTCTCGCTAACCCCCTTCATCAGCAGGATGCCGTATTCCGGCAGCGGCGGCAGGCCGAATTCGCCGGGGCGCAGCAGCCGGACGCCGGCCGGCATCAGGGTCGGCACGACGACGGTGACCGCCAGCCCGGCGATCACCGGCACGAGTGTGCCGACATGGGTTGCCGACGTATATGCAACGCGATAGCGGCGGCCGGCGGATTCGAGCGCGCGGGTCGCGGCGCGGCGCCACGTGCAGCCCTCATGCGCGAGCGCAACCGGCAAGGGATCGCAGAGGTGCGGATCATGCAGGGCCGATGTCGCCCAGGCGAGCTTGCCGCGCCAGAGCAGGGTCATCGCCGCATGATCCGGCTCAAATCCTTCGGAAAGCAGGGCGAGATCGAGCTTGCCGTCCGCCACGGCTGGAGCCAGCTTCTCGGATTCCGCGCAATGGACGGCAATCTGGACCGCGGGATGCGCATCGGCGAAGCGCCGCAGAATCTCGGGAAGGAATTCCAGCGCATAATCGTCCGGCGTGCCGAGCCGGACTTCGCCGCTGATCTCCGGCGCCCGGAACGTGGTCCAGACCTGATCGTTGATCGCGAGCATCTCCTTGGCGCGTCCGAGAAGATAGACGCCGTGGGCGGTCAGCTCCACACCCTCGCCGCGCCCGCGATGGAGCAGCCGGTGGCCGAGCACATCCTCGAGCTTGCGGATCTGCATGGATACGGCGGATTGCGTGCGCCCGATGCGGGACGCGGCGCGGGTGAAGCTCCGCTCCTCGGCGACGCAGACGAAGGCACGCAGAACGTCGGATTCGAGGGTAGGGGTCAATTGCATGGAATCAGAATAGCTGATTTCTCAGATAATAAAAATTCGTTTTACTAATACCTGCCATCGCCCCAAGTTCAGCGCAACCCCGGATGCGGGGGTCTTCGCCCAGGCGACACAAGCGTCTCGCCCTCCGGCGATAACGGGAATGGAGAATAATCATGTCGCGTCTTTCAGTCTTTTTGCGGTCCCTGCTGCGCGCCGCTGGGCACTTCGTTCGCGAGACCAATCATTCCAGCCTGATGTACTGGGCTCGGGTCGGGGGATTCAGCGCGGCGAATGGCGAGCTTCAATCGATCCTCTCCGCGTGGGAGGATGAAAGCAGGCGCGCTTCGGAAACACGCCATGGCAAGCCGCCAGTCGGAGTTTCGTGACACTGGCACCGGATCGCTATGACCTCGTCGTGTTCAACATACGTACGCGGCGGAACACTCGCCCATCGATCGCGACGAGGCCGAGAGCGATCAGCGCCATACCGGCGAAGGCGTTGGGACGGAGGGTTTCGCCGAGCAGGAGTGCTGCCAGGATCAGCGCGCTCACCGGCACCAGCAACGTCACCAGCAGCATGTTGGTGGCGCCGGCGACGCGCATGATCCGAAAATACATGACATAGGCCAGAGCCGTGCAGGCGAGGCCGATGGCGGCGAGCGAGAGTAGCGCCGCCGGCCCCGGCATCGGCATTGTCCAGGGCCGGTCGAAGACGACGACAAGCGGGATCATCACCAGCGCGGCGGCGGTGGCCTGGCCGGTCGCGATCCGCAACGCCGAATGCCCGGACAGCCGGCGGCTGAACACGCCGCCGAACGCGTAAGCCACCGCCGAGCTGAGACAGGCGGCTTCGGCGAGCAGCCGCCCGCCCGAGCCGGCGGCGCCGGAATCGAACAATCCGGGGCCAAGCAATACCGCGACTCCGCCGAAGCCGAGCAGCACCCCGGCGAGACGTGGGCCGGTCAGTCGTTCGTTGTGGGTCAGCATATGGGCGACCAGGATGCCGAAAATCGGCGTGGTCGCGTTCAGGATCGAGGCGAGCCCGGCGCTCAGCCGGATTTCGCCGAACGCGATCAGGCTGAACGGCAGGGCGTTGTTGAGAATGCCGCAGATGAGAAACCAGAACGCGTCCCACCGGGTCGCGGCAATCCGCTCGCCTCGTGCGCGCAGCACGAGATTGAGTGCCAAGGCGGCGATCGCGGTGCGGCCGAGCGCGATCGTCATCGGCGGTATCTGGGCAACCATGATCTTGTAGAACGGGAAGCTGGAGCCCCAGATCGCGGCGAGGCCGAACAGCAGCAGCCATTCCGATCGTCCCATCCGAAGCTCGCCAGTCATCGTCCACCCGCCCGATTCCGGCTCCAGGGTAGGAGACGGGACGCCGGCTTGTCGCGTGCGCGGCGCGCAAGCCTGCCCGGCGCCAGGGGGATCGGTTCAAAACCTATCTTGCTTCTAGCAGCGTGTCGGACTTAACGCGACGCGGAAGTGTCTGGTAGGGTCGAGCGTGGATCGATCATCTTTCACCCCGGACCTCCTGCGCATGAGCAACTTCCGCCCGATTGACCGCGATACGGACTTCCTGATGCCGCGGTCGGTGGACGAGTGGTTGCCGGAGCGGCACCTGGCACG
>NZ_JAIMBZ010000017.1:0-72223 GCF_025499445.1 Acidiphilium sp. AL | reverse complement strand
ACCTGATCGAGAACTTCCTTGCCAAACTCAAGCAATTCCGCGCCATTGCAACGCGCTACGACAAAACCGCCAGAAACTTCCTCGCAGGCGTCCACCTCACCGCCACCGCTATCTGGCTTAATTGACACCACACCCTAGCAAACATATGATTCTAGTGTGGTTTTTGGTTCTGAAGTTCCTAAACGCACCGCCGCACATACGTAGGAACTTCAGAACCACCACACTAGCAGCGATTTCAGTCGGCCGCGAGCCCCCGTTTCGCCGCCCAGTTCGCGACCCACTCCTTCCGCAGCCCGGCCCCTTCGCCGCGGAAAAATTCGCCGTCCAGCACGCTGCCGATCACCCGGTCAGCGCGGAAACTGCGGATGCCCCGGCGCAATTCGCACCACGCGACGATCGTCGCCGTTTCCGAGTAGTAGATCAGCACGATCGGCCGGATGGTCCGGCTGGTCGCGCGGCCGAACTGATCCCGGTAGTCGATCGTCAGCTTCTGCTCGTCGCGGATCGCGCGGCGCACAATGGCGAGATCGATCCCCGCCGGCGTCGCCGCCACCGAACCCCAGGCGTAAAGGGCGCCGGCGTCCAGCGCCTGGCGCAGCGGCGGCGGGATGGCGGCGGCGATCTTCTGGCGAACCTGCTTTGCGGCATTCCTGAGCGCGGCATCGGCGGTCCGTTCCAGCAGCGCCAGCGCCAGCACGATCGCCTCGGTCTCCTCGATCGAGAACATCAGCGGCGGCAGATCGAAGCCGGGACGCAGGATATAGCCGATGCCGCGGCCGCCTTCGATCGGCACGCGCATGACCTGCAAGGCGGCGATGTCGCGGTAGATCGAGCGCGGCGTCACCTCCAGCTCCGCCGCGATCCGGGCGGCGGTCACCGGCTTGCCGGCAAGCCGGAGGATCTGGATGATCTCGAACAGGCGCGATGCCTTACGCATGGCTGCCATCTCCCCTCGTCGCAGCCGCAACTGACAGGCCCCTGGCCATTGGGGTGGTTTATACTGCGCGTCCCTGAATCGGAAAACACCGGCATCGCCGGCGCTTTGGGTCGCTCCAGCATATGATTGTCTTGCAAGGACACCACCATGACTGAAAGACTGGTAAAATACCGCACTCCCAAGAAACCGCCGCCAAGCCGGTTATCCGATGCGTTCGCAGCACCGGACGCACCGGGCGCGATGCGGCTCGCCATGCTTGCCGGCCCGGCGATCGGCTTCGCTTTGGGCGCCATGCTCGTCGTTGCCCTCGCCCTGGCGCTCGCCGGCGGCGGAGCCGCCGCGATGACGCACACGGCGATTTTCGTATTGTGACGCGTAATCCCGCGCCACCTTGACGCGGCAGTCGCGCCGATTGTCTATCCGGCCGGAACCGGCTGGAGACCGACAGGATGCGCCTTCGAGGCTGTCTCACCCGCCATCGCGCCATGCCAGGACGCAAAAGCGGCATTTTCAAGCGAATCTTCACCGGCGCGGACGGCGTGCGCGCGGGATGGCGCATCGTGCTGTTCGCCGCCATCGCCGGCACGCTGATCGCGGCGGGGATGTTCCTGCTGCACCATTTCAGGGTGTTTCAGCTCCTTGGGATCGATCATCCTCATCACCCGCCGCCGCTGACGCCGCTCGCCGTCGTCGTCGGCGACTCCGTGCTGCTGCTCTCCAGCCTCGCGGCAACCGGCGCAATGGCGTGGCTGGAGGGCGCCGGATTCACCGCCTACGGCCTCGGCGGTGCGCGTAAAACCCGGCTGTTCCTCGGCGGCTGGCTCGGCGGTTTCGCCGCCCTCGGCCTGCTCGCCGGACTGCTGATCGCGACCGGCGACAACATCGTCTCGCGCGGCGCGCACGGCGCGCTGGGCGATCTGCGCTATGGCGCGGAATGGCTCGGCGCCGCATTGCTGATCGCCCTCGCCGAGGAAATCAGCGCGCGCGGCTATCTGCTCTGGACCCTCGCGCGCGGCACCGGCTTCTGGCCGGCCTCGATCCTGCTCGCAATCGGCTTCGGCGCGATCCACGGCACCAATCCCGGTGAAACCCCGATCGGACTGCTCACCGCCGCCGCCGCCGGATTGCTGTTCTGCCTCGCGATCCGGTTGACCGGCTCGCTCTGGTGGGCGATCGGCTTTCACATGGCCTGGGATTGGAGCGAGAATTTCGTCTATGGCAGCCGCGACAGCGGGCTGCGCTTCGCCGGCCGGATGCTGGAGTTGCGGCCGCACGGCAATATCTGGTTCAGCGGCGGCGTGACCGGGCCGGAAGGCAGCGTGTTCTGCCTCGCCGTGATGGCGCTCGCCGCCATCGCCACCTATATTCTGCTTCGCCCTGTGCGGATCAAAACCTTCGCCCGCGGCTGAACCGTCGCATTCTTGCGCGATGCACCACGGCTCGCCATAACTTGCCCATGGACATCATCGACAGTCTGCGCGCCTCCCTGGTGCCGCCGCACCGGGCCGGATTTCCGTTCATCGCGGCGGGCCTCGTCGTTCTGGTGCTCGGCCTGATCCTCGCCGGCTGGCTCGCCTGGATCGGGCTGATCGTCACCCTGTTCTGCCTGTTCTTCTTCCGCGACCCCGAACGCGTGCCGCCGCCACGCCCCGATGCTGTGGTCGCCCCAGCCGACGGCCGCGTGGTGCTGGTCGATCTCGCGATTCCGCCCGCCGAGCTTGGCCTGGCTTTGACGCCGATGCCGCGCATCGCGATTTTCCTGTCGGTGCTCGATGTTCACGTCAACCGCATCCCGATGGCCGGCATCGTCACCCGCATCGCCTATCGCCACGGCAGCTTCGTCAATGCCGCCGCCAAGGAATCCGAGCAGAACGAGCGCAACGCGATCGCGATCCGCCTCGAATCCGGCGCGGAAATCGCCGTGGTGCAGATCGCCGGGCTGATCGCGCGGCGCATCCTGTGCGACATCCACGAAGGCGACCGGGTGGTCACCGGCGCGCGGTTCGGCATCATCCGGTTCGGCAGCCGCACTGATCTCTATCTGCCGCCCGGCACGGTGCCGCTGGTCGCAGTCGGCCAGCGCATGGTGGGCGGCGAGACGGTTCTGGCCAATCTCGCCCCGCCGGCCCCCGACTCCGTGGCGATATGAGCGAAACCGGCAAGCAACCCGGCCTGTTCGTTCTGCCGCGCCGCCGCCCGCCGCGCCGGCCCCGGCTGCGCGGACTGAGCTTCAACCGGATGCTGCCCAATCTGCTGACCTTGGTAGGTCTGTGCGTCGGCTTCACCGCGATCCGCTTCGCGCTCGACCAGCGCTTCGGCGCGGCGGTGATCGCCATCGCGGTCGCCGGCGCGATCGACGGGCTGGACGGAAGGCTCGCCCGCCTGCTCAAAGCCACATCCCGCTTCGGCGCGGAGTTCGACAGCCTGTCCGATTTCCTGTGCTTCGGCATCGCCCCGGCGCTGACCCTGTACCTCTGGTCGCTCGATGCATGGGGCGCGTTCGGCTATCTGCCCGCTTTGATGTTCACCGCCTGCATGGCGCTGCGCCTCGCCCGGTTCAACGCGGCGCTGGATGCGATGCCGCACCCGCCGGGCGCTCATCTGCCGCCCTCGCGGTTTTCCTATAATTTCTTCACCGGCGTGCCCGCGCCCGCCGGGGCGGCTTTGTCATTGCTGCCGATCTATCTCGGGCTCGAATCGGCGGAACACCGCGTGGTCTGGCTCGCCGACCTCGCCCATGCGCCGGCGCTGAGCGCCGTGGTTCTGGTCGGCACCGCCCTGCTCTGCGTCTCCACGATCGCGGTCTGGAGTTTCAAGAATTTCAAGGTGCCGCCGGAATACGTGCTCGGCCTGCTGCTCGGCATCGTGCTGTTCGCCGCATTGCTGATGGCCGACCCGTGGCTCGGCCTCGCTCTGCTCGCCATCGCCTATCTGGTCATGCTGCCGTTCAGCCACCGCAGCTTCAAACGCCTCCAGGCCGAGGCCGAGGCGCGCCTGCACCCCGATCAGGCCCCGGACGGGTCGTAATCACGCCGCGAGCACAAAGGTTCGGGGAAACATCTGCCTTGATTCAAACCATTTGATTGCCTTGGTGGCAGTGCTTTGCTATACATGACCAACTAGATGGTCATGAAAAATCCATAGACAATATGAGCCTTGCCGACGCCAAGGCGCATCTGAGTGAAGTGGTCGAGCGGGCGGCTTGCGGGGAAGTCATCCGAATCACGCGGCGGGGTAAGCCGGTGGCACAGATCAGTGCGGTGGCGAAGCCGCGCAAGCCTGTCGATATCGCTGCATTGCGCGCGGTGACCGCCGGCGCAAAAAAACAATCCGAGACGGCGCGGGATTTTGTACGGCGGATGCGCGATGAGGATCGGTATTGATCCTGTATCTCGATACGTCGGTGTTGGTCGCGGCGCTGACGCGCGAGGCGGAGACGGGGCGGATGCAGACTTGGCTCGGAGCCCAGGATGCGGAAAATCTGGCGATCAGTGACTGGGTGATTACCGAATTTTCTTCGGCCTTGTCGATCAAGCTGCGGGGCGGTCAGATCGATGCGGCCCAGCGGGCCGATGCGTTCGGGCTGTTCGCGCGGCTGAGCCAGGAGAGTTTCATGATCCTGCCGGTGTCCGGTGCACAATTCCGCACGGCGACACGATTCGCCGACCAGCATGGGCTCGGGTTGCGCGCGGGCGATGCGCTGCATCTCGCGATTTGCGGTGAATGCGGGGCAACACTCTGCACGCTGGATCGCGGGCTGAGCACAGCCGGAATCGAGGTCGGGGTGAAAACGGCGCTGCTTTGAGTGATGCCTGCGGATTATCACCCCCGCGCCTTCAGGAACCGGCTGAACGCCCGCAGCGAAACATCCGACACGTAATGCTCGATGCCCTCGGCATCCGCCTCGGCGGTTTCCGCCGGCACGCCCAGCGCCTCCAGCACCCGCACCACCAGCCGGTGGCGCGCGCGTACCCGCTCGGCCATCGCCTGGCCCTCCTCGGTCAGGAATACGCCGCGATAGGGCTTCGCCGTCGCCAGCCCCTCGCGTTTCAGCCGGTTGATGCTTTTCACCGCCGTCGGATGCGACACGCCGAGCCGCCGCGCGATGTCGATCGGCCGCGCTTCGCCGTTGATCGCGAGCAGGTCCGCGATCAGCTCGACATAATCCTCCAGCAGAGCGGTCGATTGCGCGTTCCGCGCCTTGCCGAACCGCTCCGCCTGGGTCGGCTCGGACGGCAGGCCGGATTCATCTTGCCGCGGCACGGCTTCCATCGCGTCTCGCTCCGTTCATGACGACCGGCTTACAACCAAGGCCGCCGCGACGCCAACAGGTTTCTGCGCGCATGGAATATCGCCATCACCATTATCCGATGCCTATTGACCAAAATAAAGCCAAGGCTATAATCTTTGGTATGAGCGTAACGACTGACACCCTTATCCGCGATCACGACGGCGCCCTGCACCGGGAGGCGATGGAATACGCCGCTCGCCGCATGGCGGTCTGGCAGCGCCGGAAGGTGTCGCTCGGCGTGCGCATCCTGTTCTGGTCCCTGCGTCTTTACGTGTTCGCCATGCTCTTCGTGGTCGGAATCGTGCTTCTGCGCCTGTCGCAATGAAAAGACATGCGGCCTTGGCCGAACCGCAAAACCCCGCGCATGAGGACTTCGACCGCGCGCGCGACCGCCGCGTCATCGAGATCATCCGCCGCCGCCGTTCGCGCTGGTCCGGCGTACGGCTGCTCCTGCTGCTCGCCGGCCCCGGCGTTCTCACCTTTCTCGGCGAGAACGACGCGCCGAGCATGCTCTCCTACGCGGCGACCGGCGCGCAATTCGGCATCGGCTTTTTCCTGCCCTTCGTCGCCGCCACCTTCGCGATCGGCTTCATCGTGCAGGAAATGGCGGCGCGCATCGGCGCCGCGACCGGCCAGGGCCACGCCGAGCTGATTTTCGCCCGATTCGGCCGGTTCTGGGGCGGCTTCGCGATGCTCGATCTGGTCGCCGGCAATTTTCTCACCCTGGTCACCGAATTCATCGGCATCCGCGCCGGTCTCGGCTTTTTCGGCGTGCCGCCTCTGGTCGCGGTCGGCTTCAGCATCCTGGTCATCGGCTTCGCGATCTCGACTTCGCGCTACAAGACCTGGGAACGCATCACCATGGGCCTTGCCTTGGGCAACGCGATTTTTCTCCCCGTCGCGTTGTTCGCCCACCCCGATCCCGGCGCGATCGGCCATGCCTTGCTCACCTGGGGCCCGCTGCCCAACGGCTTCACGCCCGGCACCATCACCCTGATGATCGCCGATATCGGCGCCACCGTGACACCCTGGATGCTGTTCTTCCAGCAGGGCGCGGTGGCCGATAAAGGCCTGACCACGCACGACCTCAAAGCCGTGCGGCTCGACACGCTGATCGGCTCGGTCCTCGCGGCGCTGTTCGGCATCGCGGCGATCGTGGCGACCGCGCCGCTGTTCACCCACGGCATCAGCGCCGGCAATTTCCAGGCCGCGCAATTCGCCGAAGCCATCGCCCCCTATACCGGGCATCTCGGCGCCGCTTTGTTCGCGATCGGCATTTTCGAAGCCGGGCTGGTCGCGGCGATCACCATTTCGACCTCGTCGGCCTATGCCTTCGGCGAGGTGCTCGGCCACGCTCACAGCCTGAACAGCCCGCTGCGCGAGGGTCTGCCCTTCTATATCGTCCTGCTCGGCTCGGCCTGCGCCGCCGGCGGCCTGACCCTGATTCCCGGCGCGCCGCTGGAGGAAATCGTCATCCTGGTCAACGTGGTGGCCACCCTCGCGATGCCGCCCGCATTGCTGTTCCTTCTGGTTCTCGCCAATGACCGGGAATTGATGGGCGACTATCGCAACCGGCTCGCCGGCAATATCGCCGGCATCGGCGTCACCGCGTTCCTGATCGCCTGCGGCCTCGGCTTCGCCGCGACCGTGGTGCTGCCCAGCCTATTTCGTTGAGGCGCGAACCGTGTCCGGCAGCCACAAAGCCGCGATACCCAGAACCGGCAGGAACGCGCAGATCCGATAGACCGTGGTGATGCTGGTCCAATCCGCGACCACGCCCAGCCCTGCCGCACCCAGCCCGGCGACGCCGAACGCCAGGCCGAAGAACAGGCCGGACACCGCACCCACCCTTCCTGGCATCAACTCGTTGGCATAGACCACGATCGCCGAAAACGCCGACGACAAAATCAGCCCGATCATCACGCTCAGCACCACGGTCATCGGCAGGTTGGCGAAGGGCAGCGCCAGGGTGAACGGCAGCACGCCCAGAATCGAACCCCGGATCACCGCGCGCCGGCCGATCCGGTCGCCGATCGGCCCGCCGATCATGGTGCCCGCTGCCGCCGCCGCGAGGAACACGAACAAATCGATCTGTGCCGACTGCACCGGCAGATGAAACCGGTGCATGAGGTAGAAAATGTAATAGGAATTGATGCTGGCGAGATAGACGAACTTCGACATCATCAGCACGGCGAGCAACGCCAGCGGCACCATGATTTTGCCCGGCGGCGCATCGTCGCGCACCACCACCCGCGCCCGCGGCTTCGCGTGCCCGTTGGCGCGGAACCACGCGCCGATCGCGGTCAGAATCGCCATCCCGAGCAGCGCCGCCAGCACGAACCACGCCATGCTTTCCCGCCCGCGCGGCAGGATGAAAAACGCCGCCAGCAGCGGCCCGAGCGACTGGCCGAAATTGCCGCCGACCTGAAACAGCGACTGCGCGAAGCCATGCCGCCCGCCCGACGCCGCCCGCGCGATGCGCGAGGATTCCGGATGGAACACCGAAGAGCCGATCCCCAGCAGCGCGGCACCGCCCAGCAACTCGGGATAACCCGTCGCGAACGCCAGACAGACCAGCCCGGCCAGGGTGAACCCCATGCCGACCGGCAGCGAAAACGGCTTCGGCTTCGCGTCGGTATAAAGCCCGATCAGCGGCTGCAGCAGCGAGGCCGTCACCTGATACACCAGGGTAAGCAGCCCGATCTGCGCGAAATTCAGGTGAAACCCGCCCTTGAGCAGCGGGTAGATCGCCGGCAGCAGCGCCTGCATCATGTCGTTCAGCATGTGACAGATACTGATCCCCACCAGCACCGCCATGGCGGCACGGCTGGCGGATTTCTGCTCGGTCCCGACGACTGCGCTCACGCTCAACCCTCCGATCGGTCAGCATATAAGACACAATCGGGCGCGGCACACTCTCGTCCTGTGCAATCAAGCCATGCTACCAGCCTTTCATGGTCCATGTTCGTTTCGCTCCGTCGCCCACCGGCTACCTCCACGCCGGCAACGCCCGCCAAGCCGTGGTCAATTACCTGTTCGCCCGCGCCCAGGGCGGCCGGTTCCTGCTCCGCATCGACGATACCGATACCGAGCGCTCGCGCCCGGAATACGAAGCGGCGATCGAGCAGGATCTGCGCTGGCTCGGCATCGAATGGGACTCGCTGGTAAAGCAGTCGGACCGGCTCGCCCGCTACGCCGAAGCCGCCGACCGGCTCAAAGCCGCCGGCCTGCTCTACCCGTGCTTCGAATCCGAGGAGGAACTCGCCGCGAAGCGCGCGCAGCGGGCCAAACGCAAACTCCCGCCGATCTACGACCGCGCGATGCTGAAACTCACCCCGGAACAGCGCTCGGCGGCCGAAGCGAACGGCAAGACACCCTACTGGCGGTTCAAATTGTCGGACGGTGCAATCGCCTGGGGCGATCTCGTGCTCGGCCGCCGCGAAGTCCGCCTGAACACCCTGTCCGACCCGGTGCTGATCCGCGCCGATAACACCCCGCTCTACACCTTCACCTCGGTGGTGGACGATCTCGATCTCGCCATCACCCACATCATTCGCGGCGAAGACCACGTCACCAACACCGTCGTGCAGATCGACCTGCTGCGCGCCCTGGCGCCGCGCGCATCTCTGCCCGTCTTCGCCCATCTGCCGCTGATTTCCGATGCCGCCGGCGACAAGCTCTCCAAACGCGCCGGCAGTATTTCTCTCCGCACCCTGCGGCGGGACGGGATCGAGGCACGCGCCCTCGCCGGCTATCTGGCACGGCTCGGCTCGCGCCGCGACCCCGAACCGCTCACCCTCGCCGAACTCGCCGAAACCTTCGACCTCGCCGATTTCTCGCGCGGCGCGCCCCGCTTCGACCCGAAGCAACTGCTCGCGCTGAACCGCAAGGTGCTGCACGGCCTGTCCTATGCGGATGTCGCCAGCCGCCTGCCGGATGGGGCGGGAGAAGAATTCTGGATGGCGGTGCGCGGCAATCTCGATCTTCTCTCCGAAGCGCGCAACTGGTGGGAGGTGGTTCAGGGCGGCATCGACACCCCGAACCTGCCCGAAGCGCGCGACCTGCTGACCGCCGCGCGCGACGCGCTGCCGCCCGAACCCTGGGACGAAACCACCTGGAAAACCTGGACCACCGCCATCTCCGCCGCCACCGGCGCGCGCGGCAAATCGCTCTACATGCCGCTCCGCCTCGCCCTGACCGGCGAGAGCCACGGCCCCGAGCTGGCGGCGCTGCTCCCTTTGATCGGCCGCCCCCGCGCTCTGGCGCGCCTGAACCGGGCGGCGGGGTAGGTCCGCATTGGAGTGGTGACAAAAAGATTGATCGTCACAGCGTCAATCCAAACAGCCTACCCAATCGGTCGGAATGACCCTTATTCCCCCTCATCCTGTTCAAGTGCGGCTTCATAATCCTGCCCGCCGTGGAACACACCGATGATCGCGACACGATCCGCCTCTATGCTGAAGGCGATGACTGTTCTTTTTCGATAATTCATGATCCGCAGTCCTGGGCGGATGTCATCGCGCGCAATGGCGCGGCGCGGCAGCGTGGCTAGGGATTCACAACGCGTTATCAGCGCTTCGGTATAGCGTGCCGCCATATCCGGCGTGGCGTTCGTTGCGAGATGGTGGTGCAAGGCGGCAAGCTGGCTTTGCGCTTCGGGCGTAAAGACGATCGTGCAGGTCTTCACCGTGATGCTTTGGCCTTTGCGTGTTCGCGCGCGAGTATAGCGCGGACATCGCCCACCGAAATCGCGCGTGTGGGATCGGCTTTCAGTGCGTCATAGGCTGGCGCCACCTGTTCGCGCAGCCAGCTCTCCACGGCTCGGTCACGGGCAAGCAGGGTGCGAAGTCCGTCGCGGATGACTTCGCTCTCGCTCGCATATTCACCGGCCGCGACCTTGGCGCGAATGAGTTGTGCCATCTCCTTGGGCAGGGTGATGCTCATTTGCTGGGTCGAACGCATCGGACCACTCCTATGAAATGAGTAGGATTAAATCCTACCAAACTGGACGGACAATTTCAACGGCTTTTCCGCGCCTTCCTTCTTCCGCACCGCACAAAAGGGCTTGCCAGCAAGATTATGTCGCAATAGCTTGCGCCGGCGCAGCGATTCCCGCCCTCCTCGCCGTCCCGGAGCAAAACATGAAAAAATTCAAGCGCCTGCTCGTCGCCAACCGCTCCGAGATCGCGATCCGGGTGTTTCGCGCCGCGACCGAACTCGGCATCGCCACCATCGCCGTCTATGCCGAGCAGGACAAGCTTTCGCTGCACCGCTTCAAGGCGGACGAAGCCTATCTGATCGGCAAGGGGCTCGGCCCGATCGAAGCCTATCTCTCGATCGACGAGGTATTGCGCGTCGCCGTCGAGGCCCGCGCCGATGCGATCCACCCCGGCTACGGGTTTCTTTCGGAAAACCCCGATTTCGCCGATGCCTGCGCCGCCTCCGGCATCGTGTTCATCGGCCCCGATCCGCGGACCATGCGCACCCTGGGCAACAAGGTCGCGGCGCGCAACCTCGCCGTCTCGGTCGGCGTGCCGGTGATGCCGGCGAGCCCGCCGTTGACCGACGATGCCGAAGCCACCAAACGCATCGCCGCCGAAATCGGCTACCCGGTGATGCTGAAAGCCTCCTGGGGCGGCGGCGGGCGCGGGATGCGGCCGATCGATGCCGAAGACACGCTGATCGAGCAGGTCGAAACCGCCCGGCGCGAAGCCAAGGCCGCGTTCGGCAACGACGAGGTCTATCTCGAAAAACTGGTCCGCCGCGCCCGCCATGTCGAGGTGCAGTTGCTCGGCGATTCCCACGGCAATCTGGTTCATCTGTTCGAGCGCGACTGCTCGATCCAGCGCCGCCACCAGAAAGTCGTCGAGCGCGCGCCGGCCCCCTATCTCGATCATGAAACCCGCGCCGGGCTGTGCGAGGCCGCGCTGAACATCGGCCGCGCCACCGACTACAAAAACGCCGGCACCGTCGAATTCCTGCTCGACCGTGACACCGGCAACTTCTATTTCATCGAGGTCAACCCGCGCATCCAGGTCGAGCACACGGTCACCGAAATGGTCACCGGGATCGACATCGTCAAAGCCCAGATCCGCATCGCCGAAGGTGGCCATATCGGCAACCTGCCCGAAACCGGCGTGCCAGCACAGGACGCCATCGCGCTCGACGGCAACGCATTGCAATGCCGGATCACCACCGAGAATCCCGAAAACAATTTCATCCCCGATTACGGCCGCATCTCCGCCTATCGCGGCGCGTTCGGCTTCGGCATCAGGCTCGACGGCGGCACCGCCTATTCCGGCGCCGTGGTCACCCGCTTCTATGACGCCTTGTTGGAAAAAGTGACTGCCTGGGCGCCGACGCCGGAAGAAGCCATCGCCCGCATGGTCCGCGCCTTGCGGGAATACCGCATCCGGGGCGTCACCACCAATCTGCCGTTTCTCGAAGCCCTGCTCACCCATCCGTCGTTTCAGGCCGGCGACTACACCACCCGCTTCATCGACACCACGCCCGAATTGTTTTCATTGCCGAAACGCCGCGACCGCGCCACCCGCCTGCTCCGTTACGTCGCCGACGTCACCGTCAACGGCCATCCCGAAACGCGCGGCAAGAAGCGCCCAGCGGCCCATGCCCGCACGCCGGACGCGCCGCGCATCGCCGCCAAACCCGCCGACGGCACCAGGCAACTCCTCGACAAACTCGGCCCGAATGGCTTCGCCGAATGGATGCGCGCGCAATCGCGCGTCCTGGTCACCGACACCACCATGCGCGACGCCCATCAATCGTTGTTAGCGACGCGGATGCGCAGCTACGACATCGCCGCCGCCGCACCCGCCTATGCCGCCGGACTGCCCGGATTGTTCTCGCTCGAATGCTGGGGTGGCGCCACCTTCGATGTCGCGATGCGCTTTCTCAACGAAAACCCGTGGGAGCTGCTGGCAAAAATCCGCACTGCCGCTCCTAACATTCTGTTGCAGATGCTGCTGCGCGGCGCCAACGGCGTCGGCTATACCAACTACCCGGACAATGTGGTGCGCTTCTTCGTCCAGCGGGCCGCCGCCGGCGGCATCGACCTGTTCCGCGTTTTCGACTGCCTCAACTGGGTCGAGAACATGCGCGTCGCGATCGATGCGGTGCTTGAGGCCGGCAAGCTCGCGGAAGGCGCGATCTGCTACACCGGCGACATCCTCGACCCCGAACGCGCCAAATATTCGCTGAACTACTATGTCGATCTCGCCAGGCAGCTCGAAGCCGCCGGCTGCCACATCATCGCGATCAAGGACATGGCCGGCGTGCTGAAACCCTCCGCCGCCACCGTTCTGGTCCGCGCCTTGCGCGATGCGACCGCGCTGCCGATCCATCTGCACACCCACGACACCTCGGGGATTTCGGCGGCGACCGTGCTGGCGGCGGTCGAAGCCGGGGCGGATGCGATCGACGCCGCGATGGACCCGATGTCCGGCCTCACCTCGCAACCCTGCCTCGGCTCGCTGGTCGAAGCCTGGCGCCATACCGGGCGCGATACCGGACTCGATCCCGCGATCATCCGCCGCCTGAGCTTCTATTGGGAGGCGGTGCGCGCGCAATACGCCGCGTTCGAGAGCGATCTGCAATCCGGCGCCTCGGAAGTCTATCTCCACGAAATGCCCGGCGGCCAGTTCACCAATCTACGCGAGCAGGCGCGCTCGCTCGGCCTCGCGGAGCGCTGGCACGACATCGCCCGTACCTACCGCGACGTCAACATGATGTTCGGCGATATCGTCAAGGTCACGCCCTCATCCAAGGTGGTGGGCGACATGGCGCTGATGATGGTCGCACAGGATCTCGGCGTCGCCGACATTCTCGACCCGGCGCGGGAAATCGCCTTTCCCGCCTCGGCGGTCGACATGCTGCGCGGCGATCTCGGCCAGCCACCCGGCGGATGGCCCAGCCTGCTGCAGGCCAAGGCGCTGCACGACCAGCAACCCTATACCGTCCGCCCCGGCTCGTTGCTCGCCGCCGCCGATCTCGACGCGATGCGCGCCCGCGCCGCCGCGCGCTGCGAGGGCGCGATCACCGATGACGATCTCGCCGCCTATGCGATGTATCCCGAGGTCTATGCCGCCTATCGCGCGGCGCGGCGCACCTATGGGCCGGTCGCGGTGCTGCCCACCCCGGTGTTTTTCTACGGTATGCAGCCGGGCGATGAAATCGCCATCGAAATCGAGGCCGGCAAGACCCTGATTCTGCGCCTACAGGCGATCGGCGAAACCGACGAGGAAGGCAATGCGCGGGTGTTTTTCGAACTCAACGGCCAGCCGCGCGTGGTGAAGGTGCCGAACCGCGCGGTCACCCCGGCGCGGGCGGCGCGGCGCAAGGCCGACGAGGCGAAGGACCATGAAATCGGCGCGCCGATGCCCGGCACCATCGCCACCATCCTGGTGCGCGAGGGCCAGAACATCGCCCAGGGCGAAGCCCTGATCGCGATCGAGGCGATGAAAATGCAGACCCGGATTGCCGCACCGCGCGACGGCACGGTGAAGGCGCTGCACGTCAAGCCCGGCGAGGCGGTGGACGCGAAGGATCTGCTAGTGGAGATTGGATAACGACGTGAATCCCGGTGAATATTTTTCTCCCGATCCAATGTAAGAATGATATGATCGTTCATCTGTTGCGGGGAGGCAACCAATGGAACAGCCCGATAAAGAACGGAAAATTATCCTCGATGAAAAAGCTCTGGCGTCGATCGAAACGACGATTGACTGCGTGATTTCTCTGATCCAACCCCAGAACGGTGAACAATACGTCCGGGCTGAGGCGGAGCGGCAATTCCATAAATCATTGAAATTTGATGAATTTAATAATAATCTTCTTGAATTACTCACCACAGTCAAAGGTCAGGGCGCCGATAAAAAATTGAATGGCCTTGTATCGGCGCACGCGATGATCCTCGCGAAAACGGCGGAAATCGAGCTTCTGCAATTGAGATTCACGATGCCGCCAACCCTTACTTCCAGCGGGTTACCCACCCCGCCGACAATGGCTTTGGCAACGCCTGGCTGGGTGTCCCATCTTTTGAACTATCTCGGCGGAATCGCCGCATCGATCTGGAAAATCATCCAGAGCCTGCTGACGCCGAAATCCTGGTCGATCGAAGGCGGCATATCGTTTCCGGGCCTTGTGAACGCGTCTCTGAAAATCGAATTCGGCTGAACCGGCAATCCTGAATTCGGCTTACGTCTCAACCGTCACGCTCCGCCGGTTCGAAATCATTGCCAGGAACTCCCGCCTGGTGGATGGGTTGTCGCGGAACGCGCCGAGCATCCGGCTGGTCACCATCGCCACCCCGGTTTTGTGAACTCCGCGCGTCGACATGCATTCGTGCCCGGCCTCGATCACCACGGCGACCCCGCGCGGCTGCAGCACGTCGTTGATCGTGTTGGCGATCTGCGCGGTCAGTTTTTCCTGAATTTGCAACCGCTTGGCGTAGGCATCCACCACCCGCGCGAGCTTGCTGATCCCCACCACGCGCTTGTCGGGCAGATAGCCGACATGCGCGACGCCGACGATCGGCACCATGTGGTGCTCGCAATGGGATTCGAGGCGGATGTCGCGCAGCACGATCATCTCGTCGTACCCCTCGATTTCCTCGAAGGTGCGGGTCAGGATATCTTCGGGGTCCTCGGCATAGCCGCGGAAGAACTCCTCGTAGGCCCGCGCGACGCGGGCCGGCGTGTCCTGCAGCCCCTCGCGCGCCGGGTCGTCGCCGGCCCAGCGGATCAGGGTGCGGATCGCCGCCTCGGCCTCGGCACGGCTCGGCCGCTTCAGGCCGGCCTCGCGATTCAGCGCGTCCTTCGGGGTTTCAATATCCACGTCCGATCTCCCAATCAGGCCGCTCGAACGCCGCAGCCACCCTGCCATATGGTCTAAACCGGCAATCCCGCAACCTCAATGCAGCCGCAGATCGCCATGCGGGCTGTCGAGGCTGAACGACGGCGTGGCGACATCGAGCTTTTCGCCGCTATCCACCGCGATCATGTGGAATATCCCGCTCATGAAGCCGGACGGCGTCTCCAGCGGGGTGCCGGAGGTATATTCGAACGCATCGCCCGGATCGAGCACCGGCTGTTCGCCGACCACTCCCGGCCCGTGGACCTGCTGGACATGGCCGTGCGCGTCGGTGATGGTCCAGGTCCGCCGCAACAACTGCACCGTGAGCGGCCCGTTATTCTCGATGCGCACCTTGTAGGCCCAGACAAAATGCCGGGATTCCGGGCGCGACTCGTCTTCCAGGAAAAACGCCCGGATGGTCACCCTGATCCCGGCGGTCTCCCGTGAAAAGACATCGTTCGGCTCCGCAAGTCGCTTGATAGTCATTCTAGTGTTCCGTTTCGGAAATTCGTTTGAGTTGCCGGAAGCGTTCTCCGAATTTCCGAAACGATAGAACACTAGCAAATCAACATCTTCCAGTGTGGTTTCTGATTCTGAAATTCCTAAAATTGCCGCCGCACGTGCTTAGGAATTTCAGAATCGCCACACCGATCCTTCGAGCCGATGGCACGACGAGGCCGAGATGTAACCCCTTCATGTTTTTGCGACAAGCCGAACCCCTCGGCGTGTGCGGGCGTGACCGGCGCGAAAATCCGGGTTAGGAGACAAGCCATGGCTCCTGGTCCGAAAATCCTTCGCCGCGCCGCCCTGTCCCTGGCTCTTCTGCTGTCGGCCTGCGCGGGCGGACGGGCGGAAACCGGGCCATCGCCGACAACCTCGCTCTACGGCGCCTTCATGGCCGGCAATTACGCCGCCGCCACCGGCCATGAGGCCGAGGCCGCCAATTTCTTCGCCACCGCGATCGCGCGCGACCCCGCCAACCGGGATCTGCTGCGCCGGGGCTTCATCGCCGCCCTGCTCGCCCGGAGCCCGGAGCGGATCGCCCTGGCGAAGCGGCTGGGCAACGACCCGCTCGCGCTGATGGTGCGGGCCAATGCGGCACTCGAGACCGGAAATTACGCCACGGCCGCGCAGGATTTCGCCGCGATGCCGAAATTCGGCGTCACCGGGCTGGTCCGTCCGCTGCTGCTCGCCTGGGCCGAAGCGGGTGCCGGTAAAACCGGTACCGCCATCGCCGGACTCACGAGGCTCGATGCCGCCGCACCCTTCGGCCCGGTCTATGCGCTGAACGCGGCGCTGATCGCCGATTTCGCCGGGCGCGAGGCCGAGGCCGCACCGCTCTACCGCATCGCCGAGCGCGCCTTCCCCGCGCCCAATCTGCGCCTTGCCCAGGCCCTGGCGAGCTGGCAGGCCCGCCAGGGCAATACCGAAAGCGCCTATGCCGTGCTGGTGCACATGGCGGCGAGCCACCCCGATCTCGACCTCGCCCTGCCCGCGCTGGAACGCAACGCCGCCAAGCCGATGATCGGCAGCGCGCGCGACGGCGTGGCCGAAGCCTATCTCACCCTCGCTGGCTCGCTGGGCCAGCCGGCTCAGGCGCTGCTGCGCAAGATCCTGCTCGGCTTCGCGCTCGAGTTGCGGCCTGACCTGTCCGCCGCGCGCCTGCTGCAAGCCAATCTGGATGTCTCGCTCGGCAAACGGGCCAGCGCCGCCGCAACCCTCGCCGCGATCAAGCCGGGCGATCCGCTCCATGCCCCGGCGGTGATGCAGCGCGCCGAAATCCTCGACGGCCTCGGCAAGGGAGCGACCATGCTGCCCGCGCTCGCGGCCCTGGCAAAATCGCATCCGCACAGCGCGGCACCGCTCACCCTCGCCGGCGATATCGAGCGCGACGCCAAACACTACGCCGCCGCCCGCGCGCTCTATTCCCGCGCCCTCGCCCGGCTCGGCCCGAACCCGCCCGGCTCGGCCTGGGCGATCATCTATGGGCGCGCGATCACCGAGGACAAGCTGAACGACTGGCCGCAAGCCGACGCCGATCTGCACCGCGCGCTGGCGCTCGATCCCGGCCAGCCCTTCGTCCTGAACTATCTCGGCTATTCCTATGCGCTGCGCGGCATCCATCTCGCCCACGCCCAGAAAATGATCGAACAGGCGCTGCAGGTCGACCCCAACGAGGGCGCGATCATCGACAGTCTCGGCTATACCTTGCTGCGGCGCGGCAAGATTGCCCACGCCATGCGTGTGCAGATCCGCGCGGTGCAGCGCGCCCCGGACGATGCCGAGGTGAACGCGCATCTCGCCGATATTTTCTATGCCGCCGGCGACCGCCTCGCCGCCCGCAACCAATGGGCGCGCGCTCTGGCTCTGCACCCCGATCCGGCGGAAAAAGCCAAAATCGAGGCGGCGCTGAAACGCCACGGTATCGAAGCGGGTTCGTAACCCATGCCGGTTGCCCAGGCGCGGGCCAAGGTCAATCTGTTTCTCCACGTCACCGGCAGGCGCCTGGACGGGTTTCACACGCTCGACAGCCTCGCCGTCTTCCCGCCGGTCGGGGATACGCTCCGGCTCGAATCCGGCACGGGCCTGTCGCTCGCGATCGACGGTCCGTTCGGTGCCGGCCTCTCCGGCGAGGCCGATAATCTGGTCCTGCGCGCGGCACGAAGTTTCGCCGACGCGATCGGCCGATCGCCGGACATCGCCTTCACCCTGACCAAAAACCTGCCGGTCGCATCCGGCATCGGCGGCGGCTCGGCCGATGCGGCGGCTTCGCTGCGTCTGCTCGCCGCGCATTGGCGCCGCGCCGTTCCGCCCGATCTCGCCGTGTCCCTGGGCGCCGATGTGCCGGTCTGCCTGGAAAGCCGCCCGGCGCGGATGGGCGGCATCGGCGAAATCCTCGCTCCCGCGCCGCAACTGCCGGATTTCGGCATGGTCCTGGTCAATCCCGGCATCGCGGTCTCGACCCCGGCGATTTTCGTCGCGCGCACCGGCGATTTTTCGCTCCCCGCCGGCCTTCCCGCGCGCTGGAACGATGCGGCGGCGATGACCGCCGACCTCGCGCGCCTGTCCAACGACCTCGAAGCTCCCGCCATCCGCCTCGCCCCGGCGATCGGCGAGGTTCTGGCTGCCTTGCGTTCAACCCCAAACTGCCTGCTGGCGCGGATGAGCGGCTCGGGCGCGACCTGCTTCGGCATTTTCCCCACCGGCGCCGACGCCGCCCGAACCGCCGCCAGCCTCGCCCGCCCCGGCTGGTGGGCCTGGGGTGGGTAGTGCCTCAGTTTGAAATCAGGCGACCCGGCGAGCGGTTTCGGTCCAGGCCATCGTGACTCCGTCAGTTGTTGCAAACCAACAGAATCACAACCCACTGAAATCGCTCAACTAACTTTTTCGTTCAGGCTCTAAGGGAAAAAGGATATGCCTTTAATCAGATTGTCCTATCACTCCGGCCAAAGCGCAGGGTGGCGCAAGGCCGTGGGCGAAGGCGTACACCGGGCGATGATCGAGACGTTGGAGGGTGTGCCGGAGGATGACCTGTTTCAGGTGCATGCGGAACATGCTCCCGGTACGCTTATCTTCGATCGCCATTATCTTGGCGCGGACCGTTCCGACGGAATCGTGTTCATCGAAGTGACGTTACGCGGCGGCCGCACGCCAGAGATGAAACGTGCCTTCTACCGCCGCGTTGTCGAACACCTCGGCGTCGATGCGGGAGTGCGACCGGACGACGTTTTTATCGTGCTGCGTGAAAACGAGCGAATTGATTGGTCGTTTGCACATGGCCTGTCTCAGCTCGCACCCGGTCTTGCACCGACGATCTGAGCCGGCGCAGTTCGCCGCCCGAGCCGCCGCCAGCCTCGCCCGCCCCGGCTGGTGGGTCTGGGGCGGGAAGTCTTCGGCGGATTAATCCTTGAGCGATGCGCCCAGCCGGTCCAGCATAAAGCCGGTACCGTGCTCGCGTCCGCCGGCATCGTCATAGCCGTCGAGGAACGCGCCCTGTTCGGTCATCACGAGCCTGGTCCCCGCGCCCTCGGGCTTTAATTCCATGGTAGCGAGGGACACCGAAATCTTCCGCTCGTCGAGCTGCATCTCATAGGCATAGACCAGCCGCCGATTCGGAACGACATCGAAATAACTCGCGTCGAAGGTCGCGACCACGCCGCTCGCCCAGCGTCCCTTCACGCGCTCGCGCCCGCCGGGACGCACATCCATGTCGCACTCCAGCACCGTATAGCCGTCGACGCCCGTGAACCAGCGCGCCTTGACCGCCTGGTCCGACAACGCATGAAACACCCGCGCCGGCGAGGCATCGTAGATGCGCTCGATCGAGAAGGTCGCGTGAACCACGCTGCCTTCGGCCTGGATGCGCGCCACTTCCCGCTCCAACTTGTCGAGCGTGGTGCGCCAGCCCTCCGAAGCGCCCTCGACGGCGAACAGGAAGGCCTCATCGAAAATCTCATAGGCTTGATGCACGCTCATGCGGGTTCCGGCGCCGTCATCCTCGAAGGTAACGGTGGTGCGGGTGCTGAATTTCGGCGAGCCGCCGACCGCGACGGTGCCGGAAAACACCAGCCGGTCCGGCGGCGCGATCTCGATATATTCGCCCCTGGACCAGAAATCCTGCCCCTCGGGCGAGCGCATGCAGATGGCGCAGACGCCCCCCGGCCGGAAATCGATCTCGGCCTCAGGAACGGTATAGCATTCCGGGCAGAACCATCGCTTCATGTGCTCGGCACTGCTCCATGCCTTGAACACCAGGGCGCGGGGTGCGGCGAAATTGCGGGTGATCACCAGGGGTTCCGGTTTGATGCCGGTCTTGTCGTCATGTGCCTGAAGCATTGTCGTCTCCATTGTTTTTCAGCTCCTCGAGATAATCGCCCAGCCGGTCGAGCCTGCGTTCCCACGCGGTGCGCCGGGCGTTGATCCAGTCTTCCGCGAGGCTCAGCGCGCGTGGCTCGATCCGGCAGGTCCTGACCCGGCCGATCTTTTCCGAGACCACCAGCCCCGAGCCTTCCAGCAAGGCCAGATGCTGCATCACCGCCGGCAGGGACATGGCGAACGGACGTGCGAGTTCGCTGACCGAAGCCGGGCCGCGCGACAGGCGTTCGACCATCGCCCGCCGGGTCGGGTCGGCGAGCGCATGAAACGCGAAATCAAGCGGCGATAATTGGTTAAGCATATACTTTAGTGTCATGGCCCAAATAGATAAGCAATAGCTTAAGTGATATCGCCCGTCCCCGCCGGCGTGCCGATTGAGAGCTCCCTGCCCGCGCCGCTTGCCTCCGCCGCCATTGCCGGGCAAGAGGCGGCGGAATCGGAGCATCGTCATGCGCGCTGGCATCATCCTGTTTCCCGGCATCAACCGCGAACGCGACATCGCAATCGCGCTTGAGCAAAGCCTCGGCCACAAACCGCGCCTGATCTGGCATCGCGAGACCGAGCTTGCCGGCATCGACCTCGCGGTGATTCCCGGCGGCTTTTCCTATGGCGATTATTTGCGGGCAGGCGCGATGGCCGCGCAATCGCCGGTGATGCGCGCGGTCGCCGACCACGCCGCGCGCGGCGGCTACGTGCTCGGCGTGTGCAACGGATTCCAGATTCTCACCGAAACCGGCCTGCTGCCCGGCGCGCTGCTGCGCAATGCCGGGCTGCGCTTCCTGTCGATGGATTGCCACCTGCGCGTCGAACGCAGCGACACGGTGTTCACCGGCCACTATCAGCGCGGCCAGGTTTTCCGCGCGCCGATGGCCCATGGCGACGGCAACTACTTCGCCGACGCCGCCACGCTGGACCGGCTAGAGGGCGAAAACCTGGTCGCCTTGCGCTACGCCGAGCCGGACGGCGCGATCACCGCCCGCGCCAATCTCAATGGCTCGGCGCGCAACATCGCCGGCATTCTCAGCCCCAATCTGCGCGTGCTCGGACTGATGCCGCACCCGGAAAACCTGGTGGACAAGCTGATGGGCGGCGCCGACGGCAAGCCTTTGTTCGACAGCCTCGCGGATATCGGGAAGGCCGCCTGACATGGATCAAGCCATCGACGCCACCCTTGCACGCAGCTTCGGCCTGTCCCACGAAGAATATGGCCGCGTACTGTCGATCATGGGCCGCACGCCGAGCCTCACCGAACTCGGTATTTTCTCGGTCATGTGGTCCGAGCATTGCTCCTACAAATCCTCTCGTGTCTGGCTGAAAACCCTGCCGACCAAGGCGCCCTGGGTGATCCATGGCCCCGGCGAGAACGCCGGCGTGGTCGATATCGGCGACGGTCTCGCCGCCATTTTCAAAATGGAAAGCCACAACCACCCGAGCTTTATCGAGCCCTACCAGGGGGCGGCGACCGGCGTGGGCGGCATATTGCGCGACGTGTTCACCATGGGCGCGCGGCCGATCGCCAATCTCAACGCGCTGCGCTTCGGCGATCCATCCCTCCCCGTCACCAAACGCGTGGTGGACGGCGTGGTGCGCGGCATTGGCGGCTACGGCAATTGCGTCGGCGTGCCCACGGTGGGCGGCGAAACCAATTTCCACTCTTCTTATAGTGGCAATCCGCTGGTGAATGCCATGACGGTTGGCATTGCAAGACAAGACAAGATTTTCCTCTCCGCGGCCGCCGGTATCGGCAATCCGGTGGTCTATGTCGGCTCGAAAACCGGGCGCGACGGCATCCACGGCGCCACCATGGCCTCCACCGAATTCGCCGCGGATTCCGAGGAAAAACGCCCCACCGTTCAGGTCGGCGATCCGTTCATCGAAAAACTGCTGATCGAAGCCTGCCTCGAACTGATGACAACCGACGCGATCGTCGCGATCCAGGACATGGGCGCCGCCGGCCTCACCTCATCCTCGGTCGAAATGGCCGGCAAGGGCGGCGTCGGCATCGAGCTCGACCTCGATTCGGTGCCCCAGCGCGAGGCGGGCATGTCCGCCTACGAGATGATGCTCTCGGAGTCCCAGGAGCGGATGCTCATGGTGCTCGACCCGGCGCGCGAAGCCATGGCCCGCGCGATTTTCGAGAAATGGGAGCTGGATTTCGCGGTCATCGGCCGCATCACAGATACCGGGCGCATCGTCGTCCGTCATCGGGGCCGCATCGAGGCGGATATCCCGCTCCACCCGCTGGCCGAACAGGCGCCCTTATACGAGCGGCCTTATAGCGAGCCGCTGAAGCCTGCTTCGCTCGGCCCGGTCGAGGACCCTTCCGGCCTCGAAGCCGCCCTCCTCGCTTTGCTCGCCTGCCCCGATCTCGCCTCGAAGCGCTGGATCTGGGACCAGTATGACGCAACGGTCGGCGGCCAGACGGTCAAGCGTCCCGGTCAGGCCGATGCGGCGATCGTCAAAATCGATGGGAGCAGAACCGCCCTCGCCCTGACCACCGACTGCACGCCGCGCTACTGCGCCGCCGACCCCGAGACCGGCGGTGCCCAGGCGGTGGCCGAGGCATGGCGCAACATCACCGCGACCGGCGCCACCCCGCTCGCCGTCACCGACAATCTGAATTTCGGCAATCCGGAAAAACCCGCGATCATGGGACAGATTGTCGCGGCGATTCGCGGCATGGGCAACGCCTGCTCGGCACTCGACTTCCCCGTCGTCTCCGGCAACGTCTCGCTCTACAACGAGACCGAAGGACGCCCGATCCTGCCCACCCCGGCGATCGGCGGGCTCGGCGTCATCGAAGATGCCGCGAAGGCCGTGGGCATCGCCCTCAAACCTGGCCTCGACCTCGTGCTGATCGGCGAAACGCGCGGCGAACTCGGCCAATCGCTCTGGCTGCGCGAGATCCTGCACCGCGAGGACGGCGCGCCGCCGGCAATCGACCTCGACGCCGAGCGCCGCAACGGCGATTTCGTGCGCCGCCTGATCCTGGACGGCAGAATCGCCGCCTGCCACGACATCGCCGATGGCGGGCTGCTCGTCGCCGTCGCGGAAATGGCGCTGGCCGGCAATACCGGCGCGACGCTCCATCCCATCCAATCCGCTCTCGCGCCGCACGCCTTCTGGTTCGGCGAGGATCAGGCCCGCTACGTGCTCGCCGCCGCCGATTCCGCCGCCATTCTGCGCGACGCTCAGGCCCGCTCCATACCGGCGAGGCTGCTCGGCTCTGCGGCCGGCGCCGAATTGACACTGCCCGACGGCACCGCCATATCCTTGACCGACATACGGGCGGCGAACGAGCGGTTCTTCGCCGCCTGGTTTGCCTGACACCGAGGATCAAGCCATGGCCATGTCGGCCGCCGATATCGAAGCCCTGATCAAGACCGCCCTGCCGGACGCCAAGATCACCGTCGAAGACCTCGCCGGCGACGGCGACCACTATGCCGCGACGGTGGTGAGCGAGCGGTTTCGCGGCCTGCCCCGCGTGCGCCAGCACCAGTTGGTCTACAGCGCCCTGCAGGGCCGCATGGGCGGCGCGCTGCACGCGCTCGCCCTGCAAACCTCCGCACCCGAATAGGCCTGACGGCTTTCCCCAGGAGACCTCATGATATGACCACCCAGACCACCGACAATCCCGCGATCGACACCATCAAGGCCAGCGTGGCGGAAAATCCCGTCATGCTGTTCATGAAGGGCACCGCGATGTTTCCGCAATGCGGCTTCTCCGCCCGCGTGGTGCAGATCCTCACCCATATGGGCGTGCCCTTCAAGACCGCGAACGTGCTGGAAGATGCCGAATTGCGCGAAGGGATCAAGCAGTTCTCCAACTGGCCGACCATCCCGCAGCTCTATGTGAAGGGCGAATTCGTCGGCGGCTGCGACATCGTGACCGAAATGTTCCAGTCCGGCGAATTGCAGACGCTGTTCGAAAAGAACGGCATCGCCAAAACCCCTGCGGCCTAGGCCCAGAGCAAGATAGGTTTTGATTGAGCCGTTTCGTTCAATCAAAACCGGCCAGCTTGCTCGCCAAACAATGAGTAGAGTGTGATGAGCTTGAAATCATCACACTCTAAACGTCTCAGTTTCGTCACCGACGAATTGCCGAGACCCGGCGCCGCCGGGCATCTTGCCTACAACCACGCGCTGATCGCCCATCTGGCGGCGCGCGGCCATGCGGTCACCCTGTATCTGACCCGCCCGCGCCTGCCGTGCCCGATCCTGCGCAAGCCCGATTTCGCGCCCGGCGGCACGGTCGCCGGCCCCCGGCTGATCCAGGCGGGCGGCTGGCTGAT
Organism: Acidiphilium sp. AL; assembly: GCF_025499445.1. Lineage (NCBI taxonomy): Bacteria > Pseudomonadati > Pseudomonadota > Alphaproteobacteria > Acetobacterales > Acidocellaceae > Acidiphilium > Acidiphilium sp. AL. Next base: position 47,958 of record NZ_JAIMBZ010000017.1, on the reverse strand, counting down.
CGCCGCCGAACCCCGCGCCGCCGCCGCCTCGATGGCGCGGATGGTGCTGCCCGGCAGTACCCTGCACCTGCTGCGCAGCCGGGCCCGGCGCAAAACCCGCGCCGCCGATGTGGTCCTCGGCAACCTCATCGACACGGCGGATGCCGCCTGGATCGCGGCGCACATCGCCTCCGCCTTGCCCGATACGAAGCCGCCGGATGCGATCCTGATCGACACGATTTTCCGTGCGCCCCTGCTGGATCAGCCGCTTCTAGCGGGCATCCCGTCGGTGCTCGTCACCCATGACGTGTTCCATCGCCGTCACGCCGCCCTCAGCCTCGCCGGCTACCGGATCGCACCGCCGGCGCTGAGCCGCGAGGATGAAGCGGCCCTGCTGCGCCGGGCGGCAACGATCGTCGCGATCCAGCCCGACGAAGCCAGGCTGCTGCGGGAACTCTGCCCCGACCGAACCGTGATCGCGGTGCCGATGCCCGCGCCGGCGGCGCCGCGCCCGGCCGCGGTCCGGCGCAACCCGGACCGTCTGGTCTTCGTCGGCAGCGACGCTCTGCCCAATCTCGACGGGCTGCGCTGGTTCTTCGGCGCGATCTGGCCGGGGCTGCGCGGAGCACGGCCGGCGATCCGGCTCGATCTGGTCGGCGATTGCGCGGCAGCCCTCGGCCGCCTGCCGGCCGGCGTGCGGCGCCTCGGCCGGCTGGCCGATCTCGCCCCCGCCCTGCACAACGCCGCCCTGGCGATCGCCCCGCTGCGCACCGGCTCGGGACTCAAGGTCAAGCTGCTCGACTATGCGCGCCACGGTCTATGGACGGTGGCGACGCACGCGGCGCGGACGGGATTGGCCGAGGATGTGCGGCCGCCGGTCTTCGTCGCGGATTCGCCCTCGTCCTTCGGCGCCACGATCCTCGCCGCCCTCGCCCAGCAGCCCGACGATTCCGATGCGATCGCCTATATCGGCCGGCACTACGCCGCCGATCACGTCTTCGCGTCGCTGACCGATCTGCTGGAGACGTGAGAGATCGTCATCGCGAGCCGAAGGCGAAGCGATCCATCCATGTATTGCCCCCTACCGATTGAGCGATGCCATCTGCGCGGCGGCATAGCGGGTGCCGGAGGCCGAGCCGGGCGGCATGGCGCGGTTCAGCTTGCCGAGATCGGCGGCCGAGAGCGGCACCGCGAGCGCCGCGAGATTCTCGTCGAGATGCGCGCGCCGGCTGGTGCCGGGAATCGGCACGATATCGCTGCCCTGGGCGAGCACGAAGGCCAGCGCCAACTGGCCGGGCGTGCATTTCAGCCGCCGCGCCATTTCCTCCAGAATGCCCACCAGGGTCAGATTGCGCGCGAAATTCTCGCCCTGAAACCGGGGCTGGCTGCGCCGCGAATCGCCTTCGGGAATGTCGTCGGGCGATTTGAACGCGCCGGTGAGAAACCCCCGTCCGAGCGGCGAATAGGCCACGAACCCGATGCCGAGTTCGCGCAGGGTCGGCAGCACCGCGGCCTCCACGTCGCGGGTCCAGAGCGAATATTCGCTCTGCACCGCCGCGATCGGATGAACCGCATGGGCGCGCCGGATCGTCGCGGGCGCCGCTTCGGACAGGCCCAGATAGCGAATTTTGCCCTGGCGCACCAATTCCGCCATCGCGCCCACCGTCTCCTCGATCGGAACATCGGGGTCGACCCGCTGCTGGTAATACAAATCGATCGTCCCGACCCCGAGCCGCTTCAGGCTCGCCTCGCAACTGCGCCGCACATAGTCGGGACGGCCGCACACGCCGCGAAACGTGCCGTCGGGGTCGCGCACATTGCCGAACTTGGTCGCGATCGCCACCCGGTCGCGAAACGGCGCCAGGGCGCGGCCGACCAGCTCCTCGTTCGCCCCGATGCCGGAGCTGTCGGCGGTATCGAACAGGGTGATGCCGCGCTCGGCCGCGTGGCGGATCGTCGCTGCCGCCTCGCCGGCGTTTCGCGCCGCATAGAAATCCGACATGCCCATGCAGCCAAGCCCAATGGCCGAAACGACGAGCGACCTGCCCAGCCTGCGTTCGTTCATCGACACTCTCCACCGGAATGGATCGGATCGCCGAGGCGACCCGCCCTTCATGTGGCCGATCAGGCGGCCTTGGCAAGCGACATCGAGCAAAGTTTAGGATACGCTCCCCGCAAGAGGCCGGTTTCACCGCCGATTCCTGCCCGGAAAGCGACGGGCCGATGCCGCCGCCCAAGGTCGCTCCCGTGTCCCCGCAAGGGCCGCCGCCGGACACAGCCACCTTGCCGGAAGAGCCGGACCTGCCGATCATCGACGATATTCTTCCCTTACCGTGAGCGCCATGACCGATCTATCGCCTGACCGCCCAGCGAAGCACTATACGGCCAAGCAATTCACCGCGTGGCGCAATCTGTGATCAGGACAAGACGTCGGGGGTGAGCGCCGCCAGGAAGTTCCGGGCGTCGAAAAGCGCGCCCGGAGCGAAGACGCCGCCCTGAACCCTCGCGTCGTTCAGGATTCTCTCGACGGCTTCGACCACCAGAGGCCCGGTGATCGCATATATGTCTCGTCCGCGGGCCGACGCCCGACGCACCATGCTTCCTTGGCGGACCTCGACCTCAACGAGGAATGTTTGCGCCGAGCGTCCGGACGCGTCAGCCGCGACCGGCGGAGGGGTGGTGGTGTCCCGAAGATCGCGCAGCGGCGCAGTGTTCAAGTAGGTGTGGAGTTCGGACACCTGGAGATGGCGCCCGATCAGGATCGCCTCTGTGAAGGGCAGTTCGACCATCTCCTGCGCGCCGAAGGGTTCCGCGAACGGCCAGACGGCGTTCGGTGCCGGATCGGCCAGCGGCCGCAGCTTCCCCTCGGAGAGCATCAGGCGGCGGGCCGTGTTGCGCCGCCCTGTGACGCGCGTCCCCTCGGTCGGCTTCCAACTGTCCAGAGCGATCCCGATGCGGGCCTCGTCGGCGCGGGTCCAGTCGCCTATGGCGGCCGTCGCCAGCAGGTCGCCCAGTCCGCCGTAGAAGCCCATGGCGGGGATGACCGTGACGCCGGCCTCTTCCGCGGCCGCGGAATATCGCTCGAAAATCCCCTGAGCGCTGGCTTGCTCGGCCGTCACGTCGAAATAATGGATGCCCGCCCGCAACGCCGCCGAGACCAGGGGTTCGGCCGTGTCGAGGAATGGCCCCGCGCAGTTTACGACCGCGTCGGCGCCGGTGAGGGCGCGGGCAACCGAGGCGGGATCATCGAGGGCGGCGACCTCCCGTCTGACGCCGGCCGGGAAGTCGGCCGCCGCCAGGTTCGCCGCGTTGCGGCCGATCGCGATGGCCGTGAAGCCGCGCCGCGACAGCTCTCTGATCACGAAGCGGCCGGTATGTCCGGCCGCTCCGTAGACCGCGACCACTTGCCGGCGACCACCGGCCTTTGAAAGACGTTCGTTCATGACTTTCCTATCGCTACAGACCTGTCTGTTCATGTTTGATACAGACTGGTCTGTAGCGCGTCAAGCGAAAATCTGTTATCGTTCCTCCGGTTCGAGGAGCGCAACCTATGAGCATGGAGCAGGCGGGCGGCCGACGTGGTGAAGAATCAGGCCAAGTGGATGTGCGCGAGCGCATCCTCGAGACCGCCTCCGACCTTTTCTACCGCCGGGGCGTGCGCGCTGTCGGCGTCGATGTCGTCGTTGAGGCGGCGGGCGTCGCGAAGACGAGCCTCTACCGGTACTTTCGAACCAAGGACGACCTCATCGCCGCGTTTCTGCAGCGGGAGGACAAGGATTTCTGGGCCTGCTGGGATCGTGTGGCGGCGCGCCACGCGCAGGACGGCGAAGCCGAACTCGAGGCGCATCTGGCCTGGATCGGCGAGCGGGTCGGGCGGCCCAACTATCGCGGCTGCCCACAACTCAACGTCGCCGCCGAGTTTCCAGAGGAGGATCACCCCGCGCGAGTCGTGGCCCGGTCGCACAAGCAGGAACTGCGCCGCCGGCTGCGGGACATCGCCGTGCGGCTGCGGGTCGACCGGCCCGACGATCTTGCGGCCCAGTTGTCGGTTGTCATCAATGGAGCGTTCGTCAGCTCCCAGGTTCTGGCCGACGACGACGCTACGTCGATCCTCCTCCAGATGACGCGCGCCCTGATCGCGGCGGCTCGGAACGATCATCCGAGGTCGGCGCGGCCATAGCGATCATATTTTGGCGAGCAAGTTGGCCGGTTTTGATCGAACCCTATGGTTCAATCAAAACCTACCTTGCTCCAGCGACGAGATGACGCTGAGCAACGTCCGCTTCCACCATAGCCGACAAGGCGACGCGAAAATCACGAAATACGCGCCGCCTTCGTCCTATAGCGCGGTGCGCATTTTTCCGGCGCGGAACTCCGGTACATGGTCCGGGCATGGTCCATGGGGTATATGACCGGCGGCCAGAGCGTCACGTCTGGCCCTCCGGGGCCGAGGGTGCGAGCGGCGCAAGCCGGGTGACGGTGCCGCGCAGAATCCGCACCGTCTCGCCCGGATGCAACACGGTCGGCGCGGGCTGGATCACCGAAACGATGCGCCCGCCGGCCTCGCGGACGATGAATTCGATCGCCGGAGCCAGGGTTTCGTCCGCATCGCGCGGCGCGCCGAGCGCACCGAGCACGCCGCCTTCGGCACCGGCGACCTGCAGCATGACCGGCCGGGCGGAAACGATCGTTCCGGTCAGCGCCGGCAGCCGGCCATCGGTCACGGCGGCCGGCGGCGGCGTTGCCGCACAGCCGGCGAGACCGGCGATCACCCCCAACACGGCAAGAGCGCGAAACGTCCAGGCTCCGATCATGGTCGCGGTCCTCCGATGCCAGCCATCATACCAGAACCCGTCATCGCGAGCCGAAGGCGAAGCGATCCAGCATGCGGACAGGGGCAACGATTCTGGATAACTTTGCTCGTCATGACGTTCGCCGGGACGGATTTTCATAGGCGGTGATTTGGTCTCAACGCATGACATAACCCGAATCATCCGCCTGTCCATCCATTAGGGTGCGTACCCACATGGCGGTGGTCTGAAGTTCTCACCCCCGCGCGGCTACCACATTAAAATTCCGTCCCTGATAATTCGCACCGCAGGATCACGAATATAGTTGCCTTGGAATCGCCATTAAGTTAGGGGGTTATACGATAAAGTTCATTCGCCGCCCGAGGCTTGCGGCGAAACCCCCTCTGGCACCGTCAACGGCGCCCGGATCGGGAGCACGGGATGCGATTGGGAGACCTGCCAGTGGAAGATGGGCCAGCGATGACACCGGCGCCGCGCGAAACGTCAGCGCGCCGATCCTTGCCCCGAATACCGCACTGGCTCGGAAAAGCATCCGGTATCGCGACACTGGCCCTGCTCTCCGCCTGCGCCTCGCACCAATCGAACCTGCCGCCGAGCCAGCAAGCCGCCTATTACGCGGCCCATTCGCCGGGCAATTATGCTCCGCCCGGCCCGCCGAGCGATCCGTGGGGTCCCTATATCAAGCAGGCCTCGGCCCGGTTCGACGTGCCACAGCGCTGGATTCGCCAGGTCATGCGCGTCGAATCCGGCGGCCAGGAATACATGAACGGGCATCTCACCGTCTCCTATGCCGGGGCGATGGGGCTGATGCAGCTCGAGCCGGAAACCTACCGGGAAATGGCCGCGCGCTACGGGCTCGGGAAGGACCCGTTCAACCCTTATAACAACATCATGGCCGGCACCGCCTATATCCACGAAATGTATGAAATCTACGGCTCGCCCGGTTTTCTCGCCGCCTACAACGCCGGGCCGGGCCGGCTCGACGACTATCTCGACTACAAGGAGCCGCTGCCCAACCAGACCCGCCAGTATGTCGCGATGATCGCGCCCAACATCGCCGGCGTCTATCCGTCCGGCCAATCTGGTGGGGTTCAGTCGGGCGCGGTCCAGGTCGCGATGAACACGCTGCCCGATAATATCGCGCCGGGGCTTCGGCCCGGCTACGACCAGTCCACCACGGAATCGCTGAACAAAGGCCAGCTTGCCGCCGACACGCCGCCCGGATCGCCGGCGCCGCAGCCGGCACCGATTCCCCCTTCCGCGCCGATCCAGATGGCGGCACTCACCCCGCCGCCGGTGGTCGAGCGGCCGCGCTATACCCCGCCGATCACCCGCTCGATGCCGCCGGTCCAACGCAATACCGGCTTCGCCCTGATGCCCACCGCCGAGGCCGCGGCACCGCCGCCCATGCCGCCGGCACCGTCAGCCGAGACGCCGTCCGCCGGGTCGTCAGGCACCGGGTCGCGCTGGGGCATCCAGGTCGGCGCCTATGACAGTCCGGCCCACGCCAAGGCCGCCCTCGGCATCGCCGAGCTTTCGGCGGTCGCGATGCTGATCAAGGGCCAGCCGGTGGTCCAGTCGGTCTCGACCGCGCATGGCCTGTTCTACCGCGCGCGCTTCGTGAACCTGCCGCATGAACAGGCGGTGCAGGCCTGCCAGCGACTCAATCGCGGCCCTACCGGCTGCGCGGTGATTTCCCCCGCGGCCGAATAATCCATTGAGGCTTAACAGCGAAACGCGCTGCACTACGTTTCGCTGTTTTCAGATTCAGCCCCGCCGTGCGGCGGCGGCGATCAGCGTATTCTCCAGCAGGCACGCGATGGTCATCGGCCCCACCCCGCCCGGCACCGGGGTGATCGCGCCGGCCACGCCCAGCGCCGCCTGGTAATCCACATCGCCCACCAGCGCGCCGTCCGCGCCGCGATTGATCCCGACATCGATCACCGTCGCGCCCGGTGCGATCCAGTCGCCCTTCACCATCGCGGGCCGGCCGACGGCGGCGATCAGGATTTCCGCGCGCCGGCATTCGGCGGCAAGATCGCGGGTGCGCGAATGCGCGATCGTCACGGTCGCGTCGCCGGCGAGCAGCAAGGCCGCCATCGGCCGGCCGACGATGTTCGACCGGCCGAGCACCAGCGCCCGCGCGCCGCGCGGCTCGACCCCCGCCGCGCGAAGCAGGAGGAAAATCCCGCGCGGTGTGCAGGGCGCGAGGCGCGGCGCGCCCAGCGCGAGTGCCGCGACGTTTTCGGGGTGAAACCCGTCGACATCCTTCGCCGGATCGATCGCGCGGATGATCGCTCCTGTGCGGATCTGCGCGGGTAATGGCAACTGCACCAGAATCCCGTCCACCGCATCGTCCGCGTTCAGCCCGGCGATGACTGACAGCAGCTCGGCCTCGCCGGTCTCCGCCGGCAGGCGGATGGTGCGCGACTCGAACCCGGCCGCCCGCGCCGCCCGTTCCTTATTGCGGACATAGAGGGTGCTGGCCGCATCCTCGCCGACCAGAACCACCACAAGGCCAGGTCGGTAGGGCAACGCCGCCGCCCGCGCCGCGACCTCGGCGCGCAGTGCGGCGGCGAGGGCTTTGCCGTCGATCGGTCGCGCGGTCATTACAGCCCCGCCATCACCAGATGGGCGAACAGGTCGGGCACCAGGAAATTATGCAAGACCTCCAGAAGCAGAAACGCGATGATGAAACTGATATCGATGCCGCCGAGCATAGGGATGAACCGGCGAAGCGGAGCAAGCACCGGCTCGGTCGCACGGATCAGAAAATCCTCGATCCGGTAGACGATCCGGTTGCGGGTATCCAGCACGCCGAAAGCGAGCAGCCAACTGAACACGGCCGCCGCGATCATGACATAGATATAGAGTTGGATCAGTTCTTCGACGAACCAGAAAATCGCTGCGAGCATCGTCACCTCCAAGGATCGCCTTGGGGTTAGCGAAGCCCGCGCGATCGCGCAATGTCGCCGCCCGGCTTGACTTCTCATCCCGGTTGCGCGATGCGGCGCGTCGGGATGGGGCTGTAGCTCAGTTGGGAGAGCGCCTCGTTCGCAATGAGGAGGTCAGGGGTTCGATTCCCCTCAGCTCCACCATCCCCTTTCGCGGTGATCATGAAACCCCAGACCAGCGACCCGACCCGTGAAGCCGCGTTCGCGCTGCTCAGCGCCGTGTTCGACCGGCACGCCCCGCTCGATACGGCACTCGACAGCCTTCGGGCGATCCCGGCGCGCGACCGCGCCGCCGCCCACCGGATCGCCGCCGCCGTGCTGCGCCGCACCGGCAGTCTCGATGCGGTGCTCGATGCCTATCTGACCAAGGCGCCGCCGATCCCGGTGCGCCACGCGCTGCGGATCGGCACGGCGCAGCTTCTGTTGCTCGGCGCACCCGCCCATGCCGCGGTGAGCACCGCCGTCGGCCTCGCCCATGCGCGCGGCCTCGGCAAATTCGCCGGGCTGGTGAACGCGGTGCTGCGCCGTGTCGCGACCGAAGGGAAGGCGGCGCTCGATGCGCTCGATGCGCCGCGGCTCGACACACCCCAATGGCTCTGGGCCTCGTGGGGTGCCGATGGCCGCGCCATCGCCACCGCGCATCAGAACGAAGCCCCGCTCGATCTGTCGCTCAAACCTGGCGCCAAACCACCTGAAGGCGCCGTTCTGCTGCCGACCGGCTCGGCGCGCCTGCCCGCCGGCACCGATGTCACCACCCTTGCCGGCTTCGCGGATGGCGATTTCTGGGTGCAGGACGCCGCCGCCGCCCTGCCCGCGCGCCTGCTCGGCGACGTTGCCGGCCAGCGCGTGCTCGATCTCTGCGCCGCCCCCGGCGGCAAGACCGCGCAGCTCGCCGCTGCCGGCGCCATCGTCACCGCGCTCGATCGCGACCCGGCGCGGCTGGAGCGGCTGCGCGGCAATCTGGCGCGGCTCGATCTCACCGCCGAAACCATCGCCGCCGACGCGCTGGAGTGGCGGCCCGAGCCAAAATTCGACGCAATCCTGCTCGACGCGCCCTGTTCGGCGACCGGGACGATCCGCCGCCACCCGGAAATTCTTCACCTCCGCCGCAAGCACGACATCGCCGCCTGTGCCGCGATTCAGGACCGCCTGCTCGACGCCGCGGCATCAATGCTCACCCCCGGCGGGCGGCTCGTCTATGCGGTCTGCTCACTGCAAAACGACGAAGGCGCCGAACGCATCGACGCCGCCTGCGCCCGGCTCGGGCTCAGGCGCGACCCGCTCGAACCGGGCGAGGTTCCGGGCCTGACCGAGGCGATCACGGCTTCGGGCGATCTTGCCACCCATCCCGGACTATGGCCCGATCGCGGCGGGATGGACGGATTTTTCGCCGCGCGGCTGATTAGGTCATAGATGCTGTCTTTTGTTTCACGTGAAACAAAGGGCCGTTATTATACCTAACTCATGCTTAAGCAGTCCTGCGGCTCCGCCATAATCTGGCGAAATACCAGGCCAGAAGCAGAAACAGGCCGGCGATAGTGGCAAGGGTGAAATCGTGCATCGTGGCCTGCAGGCGCGGGCTGGTCTGCCAGGCCCGGCCGAGCCGAAACCCGGCATAGGCGAGGGCAAAGCACCAGGGCAGCGAGCCGATGAAGGTGTAGAGCTGGAATTTCCAGAAATTCATCCGCGCGATGCCGGCTGGCAGGGCGATATAGGTGCGGATCACCGGCAGCACCCGGCTGACCAGAACGGTGACGCTGCCGAAGCGCGCGAAGAAGTGATCCACCCGGTCGAGTTCCGCGCGGTCGAGCAGAATGTAGCGGCCCCAGCGCTCGACCAGCGGCCTGCCGCCCGCGTAGCCGACGCCATAGGCGATCGTCGAGCCGATATTGCAGCCGATCGCGCCGACCAGCGCCACCAGCCAGAGGTCGAACCTTCCGGTGGACACCAGATAGCCCGCGAAGGGCAGGATGACTTCGGACGGAATCGGGACGCAGGCGGATTCCAGCGCCATCAGGGCGGCGATTCCGGCGTAGCCGAGAGCCGAAATCGTCGCGATGACGAAATGCGCGAGCGCTGGAATCAATCGGTCAGGCCGGCGAACAGTGGCGTCGAAAGGTAGCGCTCGCCATAGGAGGGGATGATGGCGACGATCATCTTGCCCTCGCTGTCGGGGCGCCTGGCGACCTCGATCGCCGCCCAGAGCGCCGCGCCCGAGGAAATGCCGACCATCAGCCCTTCCTCGCGCGCGGCACGGCGCGCCATCGCGAAGGAATCCTCGTTGGTGACGCGGATCACCTCGTCATAGATCGCGGTGTTCAGAATCTCGGGCACGAAGCCGGCGCCGAGCCCCTGGATCTGGTGCGGGCCTTTGGGGCCGCCCGACAGAACCGGCGAGGAATCGGGTTCGACGGCAATGCAGCGGAACGAGGGCTTGCGCGCCTTGATCACCTCGCCCACCCCGGTGATGGTGCCGCCGGTGCCAACGCCGGAGATCAGGATATCGGCGCGGCCGTCGGTGTCGGCCCAGATTTCCTCGGCGGTGGTGCGCCGGTGCACCGCCGGGTTGGCGACATTCTTGAACTGCTGGGGCATGAAGTAGTTCGGTCCCGAGGCGACGATTTCCTCGGCCTTCTTGATCGAGCCGGCGATGCCCTCCGGCCCCGGCGTGAGCACGAGTTCCGCGCCATAGGCGCGCAGCACGGCGCGGCGCTCGCGGCTCATGGTTTCGGGCATGGTCAGGATGCAGCGATAGCCGCGGGCCGCGCAGACCATGGCGATGGCGATGCCGGTATTGCCCGAAGTGGGTTCGACGATGATGCTGTCCCGATCGATCATCCCCTCGCGCTCGGCGGCCTCGATCATCGCGACACCGATACGGTCCTTCACCGAATTGGCCGGGCTGAAAAACTCCAGTTTCGCGACGATCTCGCCGGGCAGGCCGGCGGCAAGCCGGTTGATCCGCACGAGCGGCGTGTTGCCGACCAGTTCGGTCGCGTCCTTGGCGATTTTCATGGGTTTGCTCCTCCTGGCGTTATGCCCGGACTATCGGTTCAGTTGCGCGCCTTGTCCACCAGGGCGCGTTCCTTGATCCAGGGCATCATGGCGCGGAGCTTTTCGCCGACCTGTTCGATCGGATGAGCCGCATTGGCCCGGCGCATCGCCTTGAAATTGGTCTGGTTGACCCGGTTCTCCAGCATCCAGTCGCGGGTGAAGCGGCCGCGCTGGATATCGTCGAGCACGCGTTTCATTTCCGTTTTGGTTTCGGCGGTCACGATGCGCGGGCCGGTGACGTATTCGCCGTATTCGGCGGTGTTGCTGATCGAGTAGTTCATGTTGGCGATGCCGCCTTCATAGATCAGGTCGACGATCAGCTTCACCTCGTGCAGGCACTCGAAATAGGCCATCTCGGGCGCGTAGCCGGCATCCACCAGGGTCTCGAACCCGGCCTTGATCAGCTCGACCAGGCCGCCGCACAAAACGGTCTGTTCGCCGAACAGATCGGTCTCGCATTCCTCGCGGAAGCTGGTCTCGATGATGCCGGCGCGGCCACCGCCGATCGCCGAGGCGTAGGACAGCGCGATGTCGAGCGCGTTGCCGGACGGGTTCTGCGCCACCGCGACGAGACAGGGCACGCCGCCGCCGCGCTGATATTCGCTGCGCACCGTGTGGCCGGGGCCTTTCGGCGCGATCATGAACACGTCGATATCGGCGCGCGGCTCGATCAGGTTGAAATGGATGTTCAAGCCATGAGCGAAAGCGATCGCCGCGCCCGGCTTGAGATTCGCGGCGAGATGGTCGCGATAGAGATCGCCCTGGCCTTCGTCCGGCGTGAGGATCATCACCACGTCGGCCCAGCGCGCGGCCTCGGACGGGTCCATCACCTTGAGCCCGGCGGCTTCCGCCTTGGCGACGGCCGAGGAACCCTTGCGCAGGGCGACGACCAGTTCCTTGAGGCCGGACTCCTTGAGGTTGAGCGCATGGGCGTGGCCCTGGCTGCCATAGCCGACGACGGCGACCTTCTTGGCCTTGATCAGGTTCACATCGGCATCGCGATCGTAATAGACGCGCATTTCTGGGCTCCCTGGGGTTCGGAACGAATTCTGGGCGGTTCGAATGGGGGAAATTCCGCCGGTTTGCAACCTATGCACGGCAATGACGAGCCATGCGGAGGCCGGGACGCGGAATTTTATGTCGCGATCGGGTCGCGATTATGGTTCCGGCTGATCGCGCTCGCCAGGCTCGATGCCGGGGGCGTCGGAATCGGGGAGGTTGCGCTACCCGATTTCGATTTCGCCATCGATCTCATGCCGAACGTCTATGGCGCTGATCTCAAGCGTCATCTTTGCCCTGAGTTTCTCGTTGCCTTTGAGGCGGCCAGCCTTCACCGCCTCGCGGACGGCGTTGTCGATCTCGCGTTGCGAGGTAACACCGACCACCTTGAGAAATTTGCGGACGTCCATGTTGAACTTGTCTTCGTCCATGTGCGCTCACTCCCATGACCTTGCGGCTGCACGAATTCGCGTGACGCGGGTTCGCAACGACGGATTTGATATCATGTCGCGGCGGGGCTCAGCCAGTCTTCGGAGCGCAAGCCGTCGACGCGGCTGAATTCTCCGAGATTGCCGGTGACGACGATCAGGCCACGGCTGCGGGCATGGCCGGCGATCAGCACATCATAGCCGCCGATCGGAAAACCTCGGCGACCCAGAGTCATCCGAATTTCAGCCGCGTGTGCCGCCGCAGCTTCATCGAAAGCCAGGATTTCGAGGCGTGCGGCGAATCGCTCGACCTCGTGGCGGTTTTCGACAGAGCGAGCGGATTTTTCAGCGCCATAAAGCAATTCGGATAGAATAACCGTCGAGATGCACAATGAAGCGACCTCGGCATTGAACCGCTCGCGCAATCCTTTCGGGCGATCGCGCAGCACCCGGATGCACAGATTGGTATCGAGCATGTAGCGCAGCATGTTAGAACGACTCGCGGGCCTGCGGTTCGGGCTGATCGCGACTGCCGAGATCGATGCCGGGCGCGTCGAAGAAATCGTCCCACACCGAATTCGCCGGCACGATCACCCGGCGCGCGCCGTCCCGCAGGATCACGACTTCGCGGACACCTGGCGGGAAGGCCACATTTTTCGGCAGACGGACGGCTTGCGACCGATTGGTTTGAAACAGGGTGGTTTGGGTCATCGGAGTTCGTACCTTCAGGATATCAGGAATGTATACCCATCGGGGCGGGATATGTCAATCGGATATACGATTAACCCAGGGGCTATGCCCCGCGATGAATTGCTTCACGGGGAGCCGACACGAAAGCATCTTCGCTGTACACCAGACATGAACGCCGCAAGAACGTTTGTCCGTTTTCCCGCCCGAAAACGGCCTTGTCCATGTTCTCATTGGCTGGCGAGGTTCTCGGACATTCTTGAAACCGTCCGATAAATTCTCGATTCCCGGACAAGCGTACGTAAACGATACTTTCGTGTCGGGACCCCGGATAGGAGCGGAGCATGGCAACCCGGTTCACGCAACCGCGCTTCGATCTGAACGGACGCTCGCCATCTGAGCTGATCGAACCGGCGCGTGATCGGGTCGCCACTGCACAAGGCTCCTAAATCACAACCGACCAGCTTTCCACGCCCATCAAGTCGTCACCGCCATGCTGCAGCCCGCTCAACTTGATGGTGCCGTTTCAACAGATTCTGGAACCGACATCGAAATAAAAGATGACAGATAAGCTCCAATGCAGCTAAGATAAGGCCATCAAGCCTTGAAATGGCGACTCTCTTGGCAAAAGAGGATGGCCTTGCGCATTCGAAGTGTTTCGGTCGGCGGGCTGGCAGCATGTCTTATGCTTCCAATTTTGCTCTGCGGTGCTGGACCCGCGAAGTCGCAGCTCCTAACCCACGCTGTGCCGGGAGAGCGGCCCGCAGCCGAAATCATGAAATCGAAGGATTTTGTCGTTTTCGTAAGCGTGCCCAATGTGCCGCCCAGCCAGAAATCCAAAATTGAAGAACATATGCTAGCGATCCAAAAACAAACTAAAAATCAATCCCTAAAATACTACATGATTCAAAATAAACTAATTGCGATAAACGTAAATGAAAACAAAATTTTGAACAAAATCAAAAATATAAGTTCCAGCTTGCTCAGCTCTCTAGATAATATAAACAATGGAGTGAAGGAACCGCACCGTTTTGAATTAAAGCAATTTTCCGTCGAATTGGCAGTCAATGGCTCGGGGAAAGTGGGATTTTTGGGAACTGGCGCCGAGGTGGGCGGTTCGGCCAGCTTCCGGCTGGTTTTTGTAAAGAGAAATACCCGATGAAAAGGCGGTGCGTCGGTCGTCAAATATATGCCTTTGCAGTCTGATTTAATACCAGCCCGATATCGTAAAAAAATCAACTGCAGTCTGGCAAAGCACAACACTTTTCGCAGATCAACAGGAGGATTGGCTATGTTAGAAATACGCGCACATCGTACTCAGGACTATGCTGAACTTCCTCACATCGACAACGCAGGTGTCGGCGATTTTTTGGCAGATGACCAAGGCTGTCTCGATGACATTGGATGTCATCTGTTATCGAAACACGCGCATAACCGATTTGGCGTAATATTGTTGCATAAGCACTTTACCATTGACGCAGATGAGATCTGCGTTGAAACCGCTAATTATTCTACCCGACGCCTCATTTCACGTCCTACCTCTGACGCTCCTGCTGGCCTTGCAGTCACAAGGCTTATGTTCGACTCAGATGGCCCCAGCGCGGTGAACATCGGGGGCATCGGTCTGGAATTTGCAGATAGTGGCTTACTCGCAGGCGTGATTCCAATCGGAGAATCGGACACGGAGACCTTAATGGGCGTCGCCAAAATTCTAGCACACCGAAACAAACTGCGTCGCTTCGGTATCCATCTCCTGCACAACCCGCTTGAGTTGCGAAACGAGATCCTAGTCGAGACGTGCGATCCAAGTGCTCGCGTACTGGTAAGCACTCCTTTGCCAGAAGACAATGCTAGCGAAGCGGGTGCGATAGTAACTGCTTTCCGCTGGCTTGGAACAAGCGTAAAAGATGGGCAGGTTGTTAGCCAAGCGTGCGTTCCAACTCAATACTGCAGCGATGATAATGGAACACATCAAATAGTCCGGTGGCATGCACAGCTAGACGATCCACCCCCGGATAACCCAGATCCATAGCATTTACGTACGTTTGTCCAAAAATCGAGGATTATCGGACCGCTTCGAAAGCGTCCGAGAATCATGCGAGCCGACGAGATCGCGGACAAGCCAGTTTCCGCACCGATGCGGACGGTGGGCCAGTTTTCGGACGGGAAAACGGACAAACGTTCTTGCGGCGTTCATGTCTGGCGTACAGCGAAGATACTTTCGTGTCGGCTCCCCTTCACCCGCTTACGCGGGTTCGCAATGACGGTCCTGGACTTAAGACGGCCTTTGGATCAGCCCAGCAGGTGCGACACCCAGTGGATCAGGCCGATATGGCCGAGATCGTGCCAGGTGACGAAGATGATCAGGGTCGCGAGGATGGCGGCGCCGATCTGGATGGCGAGTTCCTGCGCGCGGCGCGGCAAAGCGCGGCCATACAGCGCCTCGGCGGCGTAGAACAGCAGATGCCCGCCATCGAGGATCGGGATCGGGATCAGGTTGATCAGGCCGAGATTGACCGACAGCAGCGCGATGAACGAGACGAAATCGGCGATGCCGAGTGCGGCGGCCTGGCCGGAGATTTGCGCGATGCGCACCGGCCCCCCAAGGTTTTTCACGCCTTTTTGATAGACCACGAGATTCCACAGCCCGCCGAGCGTGGCGGCGGCGGCGGCATAGGTTTCGCGGGCACCCGCGACAATTGTCGCGACAGGACCAAGACGTCGATAGACGACATCCGCGCCGACGATGCCGAGTTCGCCGACCTGCCGGCCATCGACCATGCGGGATCTGGTGGTGAGGTTGGCGCCGTGGGTCGCGCCGTCATGGGTGAAGGTGATCGCGATCCGGTCGTCCGGTCTGGTCAGGATGATGTTCTGGATGTCGCGGAAGGTCTTGATCGTTCGTCCGTCGATGCTGGCGATGCGGTCGCCCTTGACGATGCCCACAGCAGCGGCCGGTGAGTTGGGTAGCACCGAACTCACCACGGGCCGGACCACCGGGGCGCCGGCGGTCGCGAACACCAGGGTGAACAGCACGAAGGCGAGCACCATGTTGGCGGCCGGGCCGGCGGCGACGACCAGCGCACGGGAGCCGAGCGATTTGGTGCGGAAACTGCCGGGATCGGTCTCGCCCCTGGTCGCTCCGCCGAGTTCGGCCCAGCCCTTCATGCGGACATAGCCGCCGAGCGGGATGGCGGAGAGTTTCCAGACCGTGCCGTGGCGGTCGGTACGGCTCAGCAGCGCCGGGCCGAAGCCGATCGAGAAAGCCTCGACCGCGACGCCGCGCCAGCGCGCGACCAGATAATGGCCAAGCTCGTGCACGGTGACGAGAATGCCGAGCACCACGACGAAGGCGGCGAGCGAGCGGATGAAGTCGATCATGACTTCAGCATATAGCGCGCAATTACGCGGCGCGGGAGGCGCTGGCGATCCGCAATTCCGACTCTGTGATGACACGGGCCTCGGCGTCGAGCGCGAGCACGGCTTCGAGATCGGGTAGAGGCGGCGCGCCGAGCCGCTGCATGGTGCGTTCGACGACGATGGCGATGTCGAGAAAGCCGATGCGCCTTGCGAGGAAGGCGGCCACCGTGACCTCGTTCGCCGCGTTCAGCACGGTCGAGGCGCCCTGCCCGGCGACGAGCGCTTCGCGGGCGAGGCGCAGCGCCGGGAAACGCACGGGATCGGGTGCGAAAAATTCGAGTTTCGCGGCGGCGGCGAGGTCGAGCCGGGGCGAACGGGTTTCCAGGCGCTCCGGCCAGGCCAGGGTATGGGCGATCGGGATGCGCATGTCCGGCGCGCCCATCTGGGCGAGAACGCTGCCGTCGCGATAGCAGACCATGCCGTGGACGATCGATTGCGGATGGACCAGAACCTCGATTTCGTGCGGGGCCAGCGCGAAGATGCGGGCGGCTTCGATCACCTCCAGCCCCTTGTTGAACAAGGTGGCGGAATCGATCGAGATTTTCGCGCCCATCGACCAGACCGGGTGTTTCAGCGCGCGTTCCGGCGTGGCCTCGCGCATGTCGGCGAGGCTCGCCTCGCGGAACGGCCCGCCCGAGGCGGTAAGGATGATTTTTTCGAGCGATCGGCGATTGCCGTCGGCAAGCGCCTGAAAAATCGCGTTGTGCTCGGAATCGACCGGCAGCAGGGTGGCGCCGGCGGCGTCGATCGCGCGGAGAAACACATCGCCGGCGGAGACCAGTGCCTCCTTGTTGGCGAGCGCGATGGCGCCGCCGTTGCGGATCGCCGCCAGGGTGGGTTCCAGCCCGGCGGTGCCGGTGATCGCCGCCATGGTCCAGTCCGCTTTCATACCGGCGGCGCCGATCGCGGCCTGGCGGCCGGCTTCGGCGCGGATGCCGGTTCCCGCGAGGGCATCGCGCAGGGCGGGATAGGCTGATTCTTCCGCAATGACCGCGATTTCGGGGCGGTGCAGGCGCGCCTGTTCGGCGAGGCGCGCCACATTGTTCCCGGCGATCAAGGCGCGCACCCGGAACCGCTCGGGCGACGCCGCGAGAAGGTCGAGCGTCTGGGTACCGACGCTGCCGGTCGAGCCGAGAACCGTGACTGTCTTCACCGCCATAGCGGAACTCCTCCCTGGGCGAGCAACGCGAGACCGGCGGCAATGGGTGCGGCGGCGAGAACCCCGTCCAGCCGGTCGAACAGCCCGCCATGGCCGGGGATGGTCCGGCCGGAATCTTTGACGCCGAGCCGGCGTTTCAAAGCGCTTTCCGCGAGATCGCCAGCCTGGGACACCGCGCTGAGCAATGCGGCGGGCAGGATGCCGGATGGACCGCGCGCAATGATGACGCCGGCAAGAATGCCGATGGCGAGGCCGCCGATCGCCCCGCTGATGGTTTTGCCCGGCGAGACGGCGGGGGCAAGCTTCGCGCCGCCGATCAGCCTTCCGGCGGCATAGGCGCCGATATCGGTCGCCCAGACCACGACGAGAAGGAACAGGATGTCGGCGGGGCCATGGGGCAGGAAGCGCAGCCAGAGCAGCGCGATCGCCGGAAGCCCGGCATAGGCGAGGCCGGCAACGGCGAACGCTTTGCGGTTCGGGGCCGCGACATGCCGGCTCAGCGCGCGCCATTCCCATAACAGCCCGGCGAGGAATGCCAGGATCAGCAGTCTCCAGGCCCAGCCGCCGAGAATCAGGGCGGCGACGGCAAGCGGGATCAGCACGGCGGCGGAGGCGGTGCGGATGCCGAGATCGTGGAACCGATTGGTCGAGCGGGGGGGTGATTCGGCCAATTGCGCGCTCATCGTGACGCTTCGGGCCGGGCGGCGCCGGTATGCGCGGGACGGGCCCCGAAGCGCCGCTCGCGCCTTGTATATTCGGCGATCGCACCAGCCAGATTGGCTGCGCCGAAATCGGGCCAGAGCACATCGTCGAAAATCAGCTCGGCATAGGCGGCCTGCCAGAGCAGGAAATTCGACAGCCGCTGCTCGCCGCTGGTGCGGATGACCAGATCGGGGTCCGGCATCCCGGCGGTGGCGAGATGGGCGGCGAAGCCGGCCTCGTCGATTGACGCAGGCTCCAGGCGGCCTGCCTTGGCCGCTTCCGCGATGCGCCGTGCGGCGGCTGCGATTTCGGCGCGCGCGCCATAGGACAGGGCGATGACGAGATTGAGCGTCGTATTGGCTTCGGTGCGGACCTCGGCATCCGCCAGTTCCTGCTGCACCGCCGGGCCGAACCGGTCGCGCTCGCCGATCACGCGCAGGCGCACGCCGGCCTCCGCCAGTTCGTTCAGCTCCGAGCGGAGATAGTGCCGCAGCAAGCCGGTGAGGTCGGTCACTTCCTCGGCCGGGCGGCGCCAGTTTTCCGACGAAAAGGCGAACAGGGTCAGCCAGCCGATTCCTTGTTCGATCGCCGCTTCCACCGTGCGGCGCACCGCGCGCGCGCCTTCGCGATGGCCCGCCACGCGCGGCAGGCCCCGGCGGGTCGCCCAGCGGCCATTGCCATCCATGATGATGGCGATATGGCGCGGGGCGCTGGATGGCGCGGCGCGGTGGGCCATTGCGTGGGTCAGACCTGCCTGATGTCCTTTTCCTTCTCGGCGAGAAGCTCGTCGATCCGCTTGATCATCGCGTCGGTCAGTTTCTGCACGTCATCGGACCAGTCACGGCTCTGGTCCTCGCCGATTTCGTGCTTCTTCTCCAGCGCCTTGATGGTTTCCATGCCGTCGCGCCGCACGCCGCGCACCGCGATCCGCGCCCCCTCGGCGTATTTGCCGGCGGCCCTGGCGAGTTCGTTGCGCCGCTCCTCGGTCAGGATCGGCAAGGGCACGCGGATCAACTGGCCGTCCGGCTGCGGGTTGAGGCCGAGGCCGCAATCGCGGATCGCGGCGACGGTGGCGTTGACCATCGAGCGGTCCCAGACCTGGACCGTGAGCATGCGCGATTCCGGCACCGCGACGGTGGCGACCTGGTTGAGCGGCATCATCGTGCCATAGGCCTCGACCTTCACCGGGTCGAGCAAAGCGGGATTGGCGCGGCCGGTGCGCAGCCCGCTGAATTCGCGCTTCAGCGTGTCCATCGCGCCATCCATCCGGCGCGACAAATCTTGTTTGATACTGTCGAGATCGGCTGGCATTGGATGCTCCTAACGCTGTTCCACGATGCGGGTGAATCGCCCCTCGCCGCGCATGACGGCGGCGAAAGCACCCGGCGCGCGAATGTTGAAGACGATGATCGGCAGGTCGTTTTCGCGGGCGAGGCTGATGGCGGCGGCATCCATCACCGAAAGGTCGCGCGCGAGGACATCGAGATAGGTCAGTTCCTGATAACGCTCGGCGCCGGCGAATTTGCGCGGATCGGCGGAATAGACGCCGTCGACCTGGGTGCCCTTGAGCAGGGCGTCGCACTTCATTTCGGTGGCGCGCAGGGCGGCGGCGGTGTCGGTGGTGAAGAACGGATTGCCGGTGCCGGCGGCAAAAATCACCACCCTGCCCTTTTCCATGTGGCGCTCGGCGCGGCGGCGGATATAGGGCTCGCACACCGCCGACATCGGGATCGCCGATTGCACGCGGGTCGGCACGCCGCATTTCTCCAGAGCCGATTGCATGGCGAGCGCGTTCATCACGGTCGCCAGCATGCCGATGTAGTCGGCCTGGGCGCGATCCATCCCCCCTGCCGCACCCGACACGCCGCGAAAGATGTTGCCGCCGCCGATCACCAGACAGACCTGGACGCCGAGGGCGACAACATCCTTGATATCCTGGGCGATGGCGGCGACGGTTTCGGTATCGAGCCCGTAATCGCACCGCCCCATCAGCGCCTCGCCGGAGACCTTCAGCAGAACCCGGCGGTAGTGACCGTTGGAATTGGTTGTCCTGTCGTTCATCGGTGCGGTTTCATCCCATTCGCGGGTGCTGTGCAAGCGGACAGTGAATTATGGGCATCGCCATCGGCGTGGCGGGCGAACAGGGCGAACAGGCGGCGCGCGACCGGGCCGGGTTTGCCGTCGCCCACCGTGGCGCCGTCCAGCGTCACGATGGGCTTGACGAAGGAGGTGGCGCTGGTGAGGAAAACCTCGCGCGCGGCGCGGAATTCGGTTTCGCTGAGGCCGCGTTCCTCGAATGCGACGGCGTTTTCCGCGAGGATCGCGGCGAGGGCGGCGCGGGTGCAGCCGGGGAGAATGTGATCGTCGAGCTGCCGCGTGCGCAGCACGCCGTTCGCATCGACCGCCCAGACCGTGGTGGACGACCCCTCGGTGACATTGCCCGAGGCGTCGATCAGGATCGCCTCGTAAACCCCGGCCTCGCGCGCCTTCTGCTTGGCCAGCACGTTGGGCAGCAGATTGACCGATTTGATGTCGCAGCGGCCCCAGCGGATATCCGTCACGGTGATCGCGCCGGCGGCCCAGGCATCGATATCGCGCGGGAAGGCATTGCCGTGGCGCGCGGTGACCACCAGGGCGGGCGCGGTTCCGGCGCGCGGGAAGGCATGGTCGCGCCGGGCGACGCCGCGGGTGATCTGCATATAGACGATGCCTTCGGTCACCCGGTTGCGGCGCGCCACCTCGCGCAGCACGGCGAGCAAGGCGGCATCGCTCATCGGACGGGCGAGCGCCATTTCGCGCAGGGAGCGGGCGAGGCGGGCGAGATGCAGGTCGGTATCGACGAAATGCCCGTCATGGATATGGAGGACTTCGTAGATGCCGTCGCCGAACTGATAGCCGCGATCCTCGATGTTCACGCAGGCGTCGCGCTGGGGCAGGTAGCGTCCGTTGACATAGGCGATTCGGCTCATGGCGTTTCTCGTCCGGGTTCAGGGTCGGGGGCCGGTGGTGATGGTCCTTGTGGGTTTCGCGTCACGGATACCGAGCAGGGCGACGCCGAACAAGCCGGCGACCACGCCGATGACGATCACCATCAGGCGCAGCCGGTATGCGACGAGGCGGCTGGCCTCGGCGGTTTCGGCCGAGAGCACGGTCGCTGCCTCGCCCAGGCCGGCGCGATCGGGCGCGAGCGATGCGAGGGTTTGCTGGCCGCGCCGGCCGAGCAGGGGTTTGGCTGCCGCGAGCGCCGCGCGGATCGCCGCCGGATCGCCCGAGGCGGCGGCGCGGGCGATCGCGGTCTCGGCGATCACCCCGCGCATCGCCGGGATCGGGGCGGCATAGGTCGCAAAGACGCCGATCAGCGCGAGCATCAGAAACCCGGTCAGCATCATGCCGATCCGCTGGACCGAAACCCGTTCCCGCTCCGCCATCGTCCCCGTTCCTTATGCGATCGGCGTTCCATGCGGCCCGCCGGCCCGCGCGTCAATCGGGCCGTGGCAGGGTTGGCCGAGGTTGACAGGAGGCGGCTTGCTTTCCATAAGCCGCGCAACCCGAACGGCCAACCCGAGATCATGTCATGAAAATCCGCAACTCCCTCCGCTCCGCCAAGACCCGCGACAAGAATTGCCGCGTCGTGCGCCGCCATGGCCGCGTCTATGTGATCAACAAGAAGAACCCAAGGATGAAGGCCCGCCAGGGCTGAATCGAGCGCGCCGCCGCGCGGGCCGGCCACGGCGGACGGCCGAATCTGGATTTTTTATAATTCATTCGACGGCGAATTAGTTTGAGCGGCTCGCGCTTTGCGAGAGCCGCTGGCGGTGTTATATTCCCTCATAACGATTGGGGGAGCCAGTCTTGATCGACCTGCCCGCACCAAAACAGGACGTGCTGGACCGGCGCGATGCCGTGTATGAGGGGCTGCGCGCGATTCTGCCGGCGCGCGGCGTGATCACCGATCCCGCCAGGCTGAAACCCTACGAGACCGATGGGCTGTCCTCCTATCGGCAGATGCCGTTTGCCGTGGTGCTGCCCGAGACGACCGAACAGGTGGCCGCGGTGCTGCGCTTCTGCCACCAGAACGGCGTGCGCGTGGTGCCGCGCGGCGCGGGCACCTCGCTGTCGGGCGGGGCGCTGCCGCTCGCCGATGCCGTGGTGGTCGGCATGATGCGGATGAACCGCATTCTGGAGGCGAATTACGGCGACCGATATGCCGTGGTGCAGGCCGGGGTGACCAATCTCGGCATCACCAAGGCGGTGGAAGCGGACGGATTTTTCTATGCGCCCGATCCGTCGAGCCAGCTCGCCTGCATGATCGGCGGCAATATCGGGATGAATTCGGGCGGCGCGCACTGCCTGAAATACGGCGTGACCGCGAACAACGTGCTCGGCATCACCCTGGTGACCATCGAGGGCGAGATCGTCAAGCTCGGCGGCACCCATCTGGATACCGCCGGCTATGACTGGCTCGGCCTCGCGATCGGCAGCGAAGGCCAGCTCGGCATCGCCACCGAAATCATCGTGCGGATTCTGCGCGCGCCGGAAGGCACGCGCGCGATGCTCGCCGCGTTCCGCGCCAACGAGGTCGCGGGCGCCTGCGTCGATGCGATCATCGGCTCGGGGATCATTCCGGTGGCGCTGGAATTCATGGACCGGCCGGCGATTCATGCCTGCGAGGCCTTCGCCCATGCCGGCTATCCGCTCGATGCCGAGGCGATGCTGATCATCGAGGTGGAGGGGTCGGTTGCCGAGCAGGACGCGCTGCTGGGCCGGATCAAGGAGATTTGCGCGCAATTCGACCCGATCAGCCTGAAAGTGTCGCAATCGGACGAGGAATCGGCGGCGATCTGGAAGGGGCGCAAGGGCGCGTTCGGCGCGATCGGGCGGATCAGCCCGGATTATCTGTGCATGGACGGCACCATCCCCACCAGCACCCTGCCGCGCGTGTTGCACCGGATCGGCGAGATGAGCGCGCAATACGGATTGCAGGTCGCCAATATTTTCCATGCCGGCGACGGCAATCTGCACCCGCTGATCATGTTCGACGCCAATAACGCGGACAGCATGCACAAAGCCGAGGCGTTCGGCGCGGATATCCTGCGTCTCTGCGTCGAGGTGGGCGGGTGCCTGACCGGCGAGCACGGCGTCGGCGTGGAAAAGCGCGACCTGATGGGCGTCCAGTTCACCGACACCGAGCTTGACCAGCAGCGCCGGATCAAGACCGCGTTCGACCCGGACTGGCTGCTCAATACCGCGAAAGTGTTTCCGCTCTCCGATACGATCCCTCGGGCCGCATGATCGCGCCCGACGAGGAGGAGGGATTTGCCGTGGCGATCCGCGCGGCGGCGGCCGCACGCGAACCGCTCGCGATCGAGGGCCTCGGCTCGAAATCCGGTTTTCTGCGCCCGATCCAGGTCGCCGACACGCTGAGTACGCGGAATTTTTCCGGCATTCCGCTCCATGCACCGAAGGAGCTGATCGTGACGGTGCGCGCGGGGACGACGCTCGCGGCGCTCGAAGCGAAGCTCGCCGAGGCCGGGCAGCATCTGATCGCCGAGCCGCCGCATTACGGCTTTCTCGATGCCAGGGCGCAGACGGTGGGCGGCATCGTCGCGACCAATCTGTCCGGGCCGCGCCGCGTCGCCTGGGGGGCGATGCGCGACCACGTGCTGGGGATACGCGCGGTGACCGGGCGCGGCGAACTCATCCGTTCGGGTGGCCGGGTGCTGAAGAATGTGACCGGGCTCGATCTGTGCAAGCTGTTCGCCGGTTCCTACGGCACGCTCGGGGTGATGACCGAGGTGACGCTGAAAGTGCTGCCCGCGCCGGAAGCCACCGGCACCGTGCTGCTGCGGGGACTGGACCCGCACGACGCGGTCGAGGCGCTCTCGGCGGCGCTGGGGTCGCCCTATTCGGTTTCGGGCGCGGCCTATCTGCCGCAGGAGGCGGCGATGGCGCTGGGATTCGAGCGCCCGGTGACAATCGCCAGGATCGAGGATTTCGCCGAGTCGGTGACCTATCGGCTCGACCGGCTGTGCGCGTTGCTGCACCGGTTCGGCATTGTCGAGAAACTGGCCACCGAAGCGAGCCGCACGCTGTGGCGCGCGGTGCGCGACGGCGAGGCGCTGCCGGTGCAGCCGGCGGACGCGATCTGGCGGGTTTCGGTACAGCCTTCCTACGGCCCGTCGGTTCTGCGGAAGGCGCAGGACGCGGGGATGTTCGGCTATCTCGACTGGGGCGGCGGGCTGGTGTTTCTGACCGGGCCGGCGACGGTGGAGGCCCACGCGGCCGTGATGGCCGCCGCGCGGCGCGCCAAGGGCACCTGGTGGCTGATGCGCGCGCCGGAGCCGTTGCGCCGCAGTGTGGACGTGGCACCGCCGGAGCCCGAGGCGCTCGCGGCGATCCGAAGGCGCGTGGTCGCTTCGTTCGACCCCGCCGGGATTCTTAACCCCGGCCGGCTGTTCGCCGCCTGAAGAGAAGATTTAGGTTCTCATGCAAACCAGTTTCACCGCCGAACAGCTCGCCGCCCCGGACATCGCCATTGCCGACCGGATTCTGCGCTCCTGCGTGCATTGCGGCTTCTGCACCGCGACCTGCCCGAGTTTCGTGGTCGTCGGCGACGAGGACGACAGCCCGCGCGGGCGGATTTATCTCATCAAGGACATGCTGGAGACCGGAGCGCCGGCGAGCGAGCCGGTGGCGTTCCATCTCGACCGCTGCCTCTCCTGCCTTGCCTGCATGACCACCTGCCCGTCCGGCGTCGATTACATGCATCTGATCGATTATGCGCGGGTCAGGGTGGAGGAAACCTATCAGCGGCCGCGCCACGACCGGGCGCTGCGCGCGCTGCTGGCGGCGATTCTGCCCTATCCCGCGCGGCTGCGGGCGGCGCTGCGCGGCGCACGGCTGGCCCGCTTCGCCGGCGGGTTGATCGGCGGCGAAACGCTGTTCGCGCAACGGCTGCGCGCGATGCTCGATCTGGCTCCCGGCGCGCTGCCGGGGCGGGGCGCGACCGAGCGGCAAGGCGTGTTTCCCCCGCAGGGCACGCGGCGCGCACGGGTGGCGCTGCTCGCCGGCTGCGCGCAACAGGTGCTCGACCCCGGCATTCATGACGCCACGATCCGTCTGCTGACCCGCATGGGGGTCGAGGTGGTGGTCGCCAGGGGCGCGGGATGTTGCGGCGCGCTGACCCACCATCTTGGCAAGCACGCGGCGGCGCTCGATTTCGCGCGGGCGAACGTGGCGGCCTGGAGCCGGGAAATCGACACGGACGGGCTGGACGCGATCGTCACCGACACCTCGGGCTGCGGCACGGTGCTGAAGGATTACGGATTTCTGCTTCGCGACACGCCGGAGGCGGAGCGCGCGGCGCGGATCGCTTCGCTCGCGGTGGATATTTCGGAGCTTCTGCTCCGGCTCGACTATCAGCCGAGCCGGCCGCCGGAACAGCCGATCACCCTCGCCTATCATGCCGCCTGCTCGCTCCAGCACGGCCAGAAAATCACCGATGCGCCGAAAATTCTGCTCAAGCGCGCTGGCTTCACCGTGGCCGAACCGCGCGATGCGCATCTGTGCTGCGGGTCGGCGGGCACCTACAACATCCTGCAGCCGGACATCGCGGGGCAGTTGCGCGCGCGCAAGCTGGAGACGATCAAGCCCTTGAAGCCGCATGCGATCGCCGCCGGCAATATTGGCTGCCTCACGCAGCTTGGCGGAGCTGGTCTTTCGACCATCCATACCGTTGAGTTGCTGGACTGGATGGCCGGCGGGCCAAGACCGGCGCAACTGCCCGCCGAGGCGGCGATCGCCGCGACTCAGCCGCACCCCGAGCTGGAAACGGACGGTGAACCGGGCTGGGTCTGACCGTCATTCGAACCTGAATATTTACTCAACCGAAAGAATTCGGCGGTAAATTCCGTCCATGGTGGCGACGGGTCCGCTGAAGCGTCATCGGCCGAAGGATTCGCTGTGGTCGACGCTGAATGCGCGCCGGACGCCGCCATGGCTGACGCTGATCGGGCGGGAAGTGGCTGAATCATCCGGCGCGGCGATCGGGAAACGGAATCGCGTGGCCGCAAAAGAAGATGAAAAGTGAAACGGGAGTGAAATTGCGCCGCAGCACATTGGAAAAGTTTCAGTCGCGGGCAAGCTTGACATTCCGTTCTCGAGCCAAAGGCGTCGCTTGGCCGGCTGGGCCAGACCGACCCATCATGACCCAAAGCTGTCGGTAACGCGTGCATCTATTCGTCTCTGGTTGCTTTTGAAGTATTGTCGGCAACGGGCAACACAGCGGGCCGATGTATAGAAATTGCTATTATACATTGAATATTAATGACGCTGATGTAATACTCTCATTCTGAGAGCCCATATATTGCTTGACATCTGCGGTTTTTGGAGGACTGTTATTCAAACATTGGAGTTTGACCATGATGCCGCGTTTCATCTCAGCCACGGTGCTGAGTGCTGGACTGCTGATCGCCGGCCTGTCTCCTGCTTTCGCGCAGAGTACGCAGAGTACAGCGCCCGCTGCATCGTCAGCCGCCACAACCAGCCCTGCGTCGGAAATCAAGGCGCATATCAACAAATTGCGGACTGAACTTAAAATTACCTCCGCACAGCGCTCGCAATGGGACGCGCTTGCCTCAGTCATGCGTCAGAATGCGACGCAGATGGAAACGCTTTATAAACAGCGTTCACGGAATGCCGAAACCATGACCGCGGTTGAAATCCTAAAATCTTACCGCGAGTTCACGCGGGCGCATCTGGCTGCCCTCAACAAGTTGATCCCGGCTTTCACGAAACTCTACGGAGTGTTATCCCACACACAGAAAAAAACCGCCGATGAGTTGTTCGAAAATCGGGTCGCCGTTGCTAGCGGCGCCAGAAAGACTCAGTGATGAAA
Organism: Acidiphilium sp. AL; assembly: GCF_025499445.1. Taxonomy (NCBI): domain Bacteria; kingdom Pseudomonadati; phylum Pseudomonadota; class Alphaproteobacteria; order Acetobacterales; family Acidocellaceae; genus Acidiphilium; species Acidiphilium sp. AL. The sequence continues at coordinate 20,869 of NZ_JAIMBZ010000017.1, read as the reverse complement.
AACTGGATCACACTCGGCCCGGCAATCGGGATCGTTCTCGTGCTGGCCATGAACCCGGCAGCAGCCGATCAACACGGGCGGCGGCAACCCTGGGGTCAGCCGGGTTATTATCATCCGCCGGAGCGCTTTCGGCATTTTCGGCGACCCCGGCCAATGGCGGGATATTATGGACAATATGGACAAAACGGCTATTACGCGCAGCCGCCAGTCGTGTATGGGCCACCTCAACCGCCGCCTGGGATCAGTTTCTATCTAGGCGTTCCCTGATCAAACCTGCGATGTACGCAACCGACTGATCCATCATGGCCTACGACGAAAAGTCGACGCGGACGATTGATGTTACGCCCAGCGCGTACATTGCCCCAGCACAACGTCCGTACGGACAGCTTTTTGGTCCGGGCGCCGTGTAGCCCGGAGATCGCTCCCATATACATCGAGGCGCATCGTATAATCCACACCGAGAGGCCGGTTAGAGCGTGGCCGCGACGGGCGCGCAAGTCGGACGGCCAGTCCAGCATCCTCGCCGATGCCTTGCTCAAGGCAGGTCGCAACAAGTGGCAGCCTAATCACGCTTGACCACAACGGATACTCTAACCGGCGACCGGACTCGGCTCCAGCACCATCTTGCCGGTCGGCGCATCCAGGATATAGGCGGGCAGGGCGGTTCCCGAAATCGTCCCGCGCAGCGCCGCGAGCAGCGCGCGGCCTTCGGCGATCGGCACATGGAACCGCGCCGTCCCCGGCGCCGGGTCGAGCTGGTGCAGATAATACGGCTTCACCCGCGCCGCCAACATCGCCTCGAACAGGTCCCGCAGCGCCGGAACGGAATCGTTCACCCCGCGCAGCAGCACCGACTGGCCGAGCAGCGGCACCCCGCCGCGCCGCAGCAGGTCGAGTGCCGCCCGCGACGCATCGGTGAATTCGCGCGCATGATTGGCATGGATCACCACGAACAGCGGCGTCGCCACATCCAGCGCGTCGGCCAGCGCCTGGGTGACGAATTCGGGTGCGGCCACCGGCACGCGGGTATGGATGCGCAGCCGCTTCACATGCGGAATCGCCGAAAGCCGGTCCAGGACCGAACGCACCCGCCTTGCGGAGAGAATAAGCGGGTCGCCGCCGGTCAAAATCACCTCGCTGATCCCCGTATGATCCGCGATCCAGCCGATCGCCGCATCCAGTTCCGCCGCGGTCAACACCCCGCCATCCGGCCCGACATGCTCGCGGCGAAAGCAGAATCGGCAATAGACCGGGCAGGCGAGGGTGGGCTTCAGCAACGCCCGGTCGGGATAGCGATGCACCACCCCCTTGATCGGCGACAGCGCATCGTCGCCGATCGGATCGGCGCTCTCATGAGCCGCGACCACCAGTTCCGCCGGATCGGGGATGAATTGCCGTCCGACCGGATCGTCCGGCCGCTCGATCAAGGCGGCGAGGGCAGGGGGGATCGACGTCGCATAGCGCGCCGCGACCCGTTCCAGCCCGGCACGCGCCGCTTCCGGCGCGAAACCGGCCGCGATCAACTCATCCGGGGTGCGAAGGGTGCGCGCTGTCATGGCCTAGTGTTCCGTTTCGGAAATTCGTTTGCATTGCCCATAGCGTTCTACGAATTCCCGAAACGATAGAACACTAGGAAAATCAAAACTTTCCAGTGTGGTCTTTGATTCTGAAATTCCTAAAAATTGCCGCAGCAATCGGGTAGGAATTTCAGAATCGTCCCACTGAGTGCTATCCAAACCGGCATGACCGCACAAGCATGGGCGCCCGACCGCCTCGCCGCCCGCCTGCCGCATCTCCGCCGCCGCGCGCTGCTCAGGGAGGCGACCCGCGCCTTTTTCACCGCGCGCGACTATCTGGAAGTCGAAACCCCCTACGCGGTCCCGGCGCCCGGCGAGGAAGTTCATCTTTCCGCTTTCGAAACCACCCGCATCTTCCCCGACGGCACCGGAGAAAAACTCTGGCTGCACACCTCACCCGAATTCGCGATGAAGAAGCTCCTCGCCGGCGGCACCGGCAACATCTTCCAGCTCGCCCGCGTCTGGCGCAACGGCGAGGGGTCGGACACCCACGCCGCCGAATTTTCGCTCCTCGAATGGTATCGAATTGGCGCCACGCTCCCTGACCTGATCGATGAAACCATCGCTTTCCTCCGCGCCGTACTGCCGCCCGAAGTCACCTGTCGCGGCATCACCACCAGCCTCGCCGACATCGAAATCCTCACCGTCGCCGAAGCCTTCCGTCGCCATCTCGGCATCGACGTGCTCGCCAGCATCGGCGATGCCGAAACCCTCGCCGCCGAGTCCCGTACCCCGCTCCGTGCCGGCGAAACCTGGGAGGATCTGTTCTTCCGCCTCATGCTCGGCCGGATCGAGCCGCATCTCGGGCGAAAAAATCCCACCTTCATCACACATTGGCCGGCGCCTCTGGCGGCGCTCGCGCGCAGGAATGCCAGCGATCCGCGCGTCGCCGAGCGCTTCGAGCTCTATGTCTGCGGCATCGAACTCGCCAACGCCTTCGCCGAACTCACCGATCCGGCCGAACAGCGCGCCCGGTTCGAGGCTGATCGCGCCCGCCGCCATGCAATGAACACCCGCGAGGACTGGCCGCTCGACGAGGATTTTCTTGCCGCCGTCGCCGATCTCCCGCCTTGCGCCGGCATCGCACTCGGCTTCGACCGCCTCGCCATGATCGCCGGCTCTGCCAACCGGATCACGGATGTGTTATGGCTCTGACACACGGGGGATACAGTCCCATAATACAATACGGCAACGGTCGAAAGACCAGAACTCGGGAGCCGATCATGCGTAAGCTGATCCTGACAGCCCCGCTCGCCGCCGCGGCGCTTGCCGGGTGTGCGACCGGGCCGAGCCTGTCCGAACGGATGTCCGCCTATGTCGGGCGGCCGGAATCCGCCCTGGTCGCCGGGCTCGGCGTGCCGAACCGGCGCATCGACGTCGCCGGCGTCACCTATTTCGCCTATGTTCACCGGCATTTCCACTATTCGTCCGGCTCGTACGGCATGGGCCCGTTCTTCTATCCGGTCGGCGGATTCTACGGCCCGTTCTATGGCGATGGCGGTTTCCCCGCCACGGCCTATACCAGCAGCTGCACCACCACCTTCGCGCTGAAGAACAACATCGTGCAGTCCTTCATGCTGCGCGGCAACGACTGCTGATCCTGCCCCCCAGGCCGTCATTGCGAACCGAAGGCGAAGCAATCCAGTGATCGGAAAGACTGGTTTGCTTCCTCCTCGCATTGGCGGGAGAACCGCCCCTGATTGGGAATCCTAATGCCGGGGGATGGCCGCGGGCTGGCCGTCACAGTTCGGAAGTTCTGAATCGACAAAGCCCCAGGAAGGCGAAGATGCCGTCCAGATAAAATTCTCCGGCCGCCCGATCTCCGGGTCGTCCAACGCACCGACTCGGACCACGATCAGGTTCGGCCGGGATAGCGACTCGCTGAACAATGGCGTCCCGCATCTGGGGCAAAAACGCCGGCGCATGACATTGCCGCTATCTGCCCTGCTGACGTATTCGCTGACCTCGCCGGTGATTTCGAAGGCCTCGGTTTTGAATATCGCGTTGATCGACGCATTGCCCGAGGACAGGTATTGGCAATCCCTGCACCAACAGGCGCGCACGGCGACTGGCCTTTTTTCGGATTGGAACCGGACCGCTCCGCAGAAGCATCGCCCGGTAACGAATGTCGCCATTTTGCCCCGCCTTCATGTATTTCCGCGCAAATTAAAGAGGATATCGGCCGGCGCAGCAACCTTATCGCGCATAGGGTCACTGTCGGTTTGAAAGCAGCGACCGGAACCTGCGTGGTCCTGGATCGGCAGAAGCCGTGTTGTTCGAAGGCGCTGGCATAGCGGTCGAACTTCGCATCGCTTTCGGTGCGGTTCAAAGGGCCGCCAAAATCCTCCATTACGTCGGGATCGGCGCTCATCGCCGCGAACGCTTCCCGATCCGAGTCCCGCCAGTCGCGCAAGATCAGACGGCCGGTGTGGAGAACGTGGCCGCTTTTGCTCATCCCGTCCCCCAATCACGGAAAACCCGGCATAGCCGCGACATCAGATCGTTTCCTTCGCGACCGCGGTTGCCGCATCGCCGGTGTTCGGCGTCCCGGCCGGCTCGATCAGCAACAGATGAACCTCATCCCTGGCGACCGGACAATGCTCGACCCCTTTCGGCACGACATAAAGATCGCCAGGCCCAAGATGCACATCGTCATCCCGGAGCCTGATGGTCAGATTTCCCTTCAGGACCAGGAAGAAATCATCGGTATCCGGGTGGGAATGCCAGACGAACTCGCCCTTGAGCTTGACCACCATGACGTCATGGCCGTTGAACGAGTTGACGATCTTCGGCGACCAAAGCTCGGAAAACAGAGCCAGTTTTGCTTCCAGGTTGATGGCTGCCATTGCTCCGGTTCCCCGCACCCGCATTCGGCGGCATTCGGAAAATCATACGAACAAGGCTGCCGATCCGCAACATGTCCGAACGTCACCGCCCGAAACCGGCATAACTCCCGGCCCGATGCTTGACGCAAACGGCAATCGGTCCGAGCATCGGATAAAATAGGAGGACCGGACCATGAACGTCACCACCAAAATCGCCCCGCCGCCGGGCATCGATGCCGCCGAATGGCAGATCCGCTGCGACCTCGCCGCCCTCTACCGGCTGGTCGCGCATTTCCGCATGACCGATTTCATCTACACCCATATCAGCGCGCGCCTGCCCGGCCCGGACCACCATTTCCTGATCAACGATTACGGCGTGATGTTCCACGAAATGCGCGCCTCCGACCTGGTGAAAATCGACCTCGCCGGCAATCGCGTCGAAACCCCAGCGCAGACCGGCAAAACCGTCAATCAGGCCGGCTTCACCATCCATTCGGCGATCCACATGGCCCGCCCCGACCTGATGTGCGTCGTCCACACCCACACCTCGGCCGGCATCGCCGTCGCGGCGCAGGAACAGGGGCTGCTGCCGATCAGCCAGCACGCGATGAAATTCTACGGCTGCCTGTCCTATCACGGCTATGAGGGCATCGCGCTCGATCTCGACGAACGCGAACGCATCGTGTCCGATCTCGGCCAGAACAAGGCGATGATCCTGCGCAACCATGGGCTGCTGGTCGGCGGGCGGACAATCCAGGAAGCGTTCCACGAGATTTATTTCCTCGAACGCGCCTGCCAGGCCCAGGTCGCGGCGCTGTCGGGCGGCGCCAAATTGGTCATCCCGCCGCGCGAGGTCTGCGAACACACCGCCGCCCAGTTCCGCATGGACGAGGCGATGCGCATGGCGCATTACGAAATGGCGTGGCAATCCGCGCTTCGCCTGGTCGAGGACGGCCCCACCGACTACCGAAGCTGACCGATCCTCAACCGTTCGCCGATCCGCGCCGCGAGTTCGGCGGGGTCGGCGGCGGTAATCTGACCATCGACGATCAGGCAGGCCAGCCCATGAACGATCGACCATGCCGCCAGCGTCACCGTCTCCGCATCCGCCTCACCGGCCAGCGCCGCAACCCGTGACGCCAGAATGCCGAACGCCGCCCTGGCCGCCTCGCTCAGCGTGTCGTCCCCGCATGGCTTCGCCGCGCCGAACATCAGCCGGAACAAGGCCGGCTCGGCGACCGCGAATTCCACATAAGCCACACCCTGCGCCCGCAGCGCCGCAACCCCCTCACCGGCTTGGTCCGCCGCCGCGAGGGCGGCGCCAAACCGGCTGAAACCCTCCGCCGCGATCGCGGCCAGCAGCGCCTCCTTATCGGCGAAATGCCGATAGGTCGCCGTCGCCGACACCCCCGCCGCGCGCGCGGCCCCCCGCAAGGTCAGCGCCGCGACCCCGCCGCCGCGCAGCAGCGACATCCCTGCCTCGATCAGGGAATTGCGCAAATCACCATGATGATACGGCATGAGCGCTTTTGATGTTGACATTGTTAACTTTGGCCCTATGTTTACGTCGTCAACATGGAGATGCCACCATGCCGCCCAGCATGCAACCCGTCGCCGTCGATCTCACCGCCTATCCCGATCTCACCGTGGTCTATCTCGGCATGAAGATCACCCGGCTCGCCGGCATCCGCACCCTGCTCGGCTTCGGCCGGCCGCTCGCTGCCCTCGCCCGCGACAAGCCGGACGGCCTGCTTCACCACGAAAATTTCCTCTGGCAGATCGACCATGTCGGCATCCGCCAGTACTGGCGCGATTTCGAATCGCTGGAGCGCTTCACCCGTGCCGATCCGCATAAAACCTGGTGGTCGGATTTCCTCGGCAATCCGCGCGGCACCGCCTTCTGGCACGAAACCTACCGCAAATCCGGCGGCATGGAGGCGATCTATCTCGGCGTGCCGAAGCCGATCGGCTTCGCCACCTTCGCCCCGCATCGCGACCGCGCGGGCGGCTTCGCCACCGCGCGCAAACGGCTCGACGCCGATATCACACCCGCATCGCCTCGTGCGGCCGATTGAACCGCGCGGCGGTCTCGTCCGAGGTGGTCAGCGCCAGATAGACCACGCCGGCCACCACCGCCGAGATGAGGAACGAAATATCGCCGAAGCCGGGATGGGTCGCGGCGAAGGCGCCGACGAACAGCGGATACTGGTTGAAGAACGGCACGCTCGCCGCGATCCCGACGATCCAGGCGACGAACCCGGCACTCACCGCGCCGAGCCGCGAATGGCGCCGCGTGGCATGGCCGAGCAGCATCACCACCACCCAGGGCGCGGTCCAGTAGCCGAGGAAAAACAAAAAATCCTCGTAATTCTTGATGAAATTGGTGGCCGCCAGCACCGAGATCACCGTGCCGATCCCGCCGCAGATCAGCGCTGCCTGCGACTGTTTCAGCCTGATCCCCAGTGCCAGCGACGACAAGGTCGCCGAATAGATGTTCAGGATATTCGCGCTCACCGTGCCGATCACGATGGCGATGATCAGCGGCGCATGAAACCAGTGCGGCATCCAGGCGGTGAACAGGTCGGACGGCTTGCTCAACGTCACGGTCGCGCCGATGACAGCACCCAGCACCTCCATCCAGATGCAGGAAATCAGCGTGCCCCAGAACGCGTTGGCGAACACCGCGCGCTTGGTCGCCGCCGCCTCGCCCTGATGGTTGAGATAGCGCGTGTAATCCGACGAATAGGGAATCCAGCCCAGCACATAGGCCACCACGATCGAGGTGGTCAGGATGAACGCACCCGACCTGCCGCCGACATTTTTCAAAAGCTTGGGGTTCGCCGCCGGCAGATGGCCGATATGGCCGGCGGCGATCACGCTGAGCACCAGGAAAATCGCGACCAGGAGATAGAAGAAATATCGCTCCGCCGCATGGATCAGGTCGTGCCCGACCGTGGCGATCGCGACCTGAACCACGCACAGCACCACGATATTGCCGATCAGGCTGGTGCCGAGCATGTATTGCAGGGCATAGCCACCGATGATGGTGTTCACCCCGAACCAGGAAAACCCGCCGAAAAAATTCAGGAACGACGGCAGCTTGTTGCCGCGCCGGCCGAACCAGGCCGCACCCTGGATCATCTGCGGCAAGCCGTATTCCACCCCAAGCGTCGAGAACACCGCGAGCAGCACGGCACCGATCACGTTGCCCAGAATGATCGCCGCGATCGCATCGCTCGCCGAAAGGCCGAACGCGCCGGTCGCCAGCGCGCCGGTGGTGATCGTCGCGAATTCGACATTCGCCGCCATCCACAACCCGAACAGGGCGCGTGGCCTGCCATGCGACTCCGCCACCGTCACCGGGGCGATCCCCTTGGTCTCGATTGTCAGAGGCGCGGCTTCGGCCATTGTTTTGCTCCAGGGTTCACGACACGGACACCGATTCGGCTCAGCAAGACTCATGCCGGAATCAGGCCCGCGACTCAAACGAAATCGCTTCCGAAACCATCATCCTCCGCCCGCGAAAGCGGCAGGCATGACGCTCTCGCCCGCTCTACCCGTTTGCCAATTTGCGCGGCCGGCCACCCTTGCGGCCGTTTTCCCGCGCAGCGGCACCCTTGGCATGCGACCGTGACCTTCCGCCCGTACCGCCAAGCTGGCGCGCCATCCAACTCCTGGACCCCAACATGCCCTGTAGCAGGGCCGGCACATACAAGTCGGCGTCGATAGCCGGCCAGTGCAGACCATCCCCGGCGGGGCTGATCTCGATATTGCCCAGCTCCTCCGGCGTCGCCTGCTCCAGCCCCTGTGCGAGACGCGGCGGAAACGTCAGCTCCAAACCATTATCCAACCCGATCACTACCCGCGACACACGCCGGTCAAACCGCGCCCGCACCGCGCGAGGCTGGTCTTTCATCTCTGCTTCAGCCACAACCCGGTCACGATCAGTAATCGTCATGAATCCGCTCCCATTCACCACAAAGCGCTGCCAGACTGGCAGCAAGCGCCGAAGCGATGCGGTTCAGTTCGGCCGTGGAAAACCCGAAACTCCCGCGCAGGCTCGGCGGTCCATTCGGACAGTTCAAAATAAACACCGCCTCGGTTTCCGTACCGATAACATGAACATGCGGCGGCCGATGGTCGTTTGGATACACAACGACCCGCAGCCCACCGATCCGCAGGACCGTTGGCATCTATATCAAAAACCCAAGCACTTGGGAAGGCGCTTAATCAGTCGCCCAGGACCCGCCCCGCCACGGCATCGAGCCGCGCCACCAGATCGGGGTCGCGCGCACCCTCGGCAGTGATGATCGCGTGATCCAGCGCATGGTCGCATCCCGCCGGGCAATCATGCCGCTCGCCGCCATGCGCCTGACCGCCAAGCCTGGGCACCACCGCGCGCACCAGCGCCCGCGCGCGATCGGCATTGCCGTGCAGAACTTTCACCACCTGCTCCACCGTCACCGCGTCGTGGTCGTCGTGCCAGCAATCGTAGTCGGTCACCATGGCGACGGTCGCGTAGCAAAGCTCCGCCTCGCGCGCGAGTTTCGCTTCCGGCATGTTGGTCATGCCGATCACCGAACAGCCCCAGCTCCGGTACAGGTTGCTCTCCGCGCGCGTCGAGAATTGCGGCCCCTCCATCGCGAGATAGGTCCCGCCGCGCGTCACCGGCACATCGAGCCCGCGCGCCGCCGCTTCCAGCGCGTCGCCCAGCCGCGAACACACCGGATCGGCCATCGACACATGAGCGACACAACCCGCGCCGAAGAAGCTCTTCGGCCGCGCGAAGGTTCGGTCGATGAACTGATCGACGATCACGAAATGCCCCGGCGGCAAATCCGCCCGCAGACTGCCCACCGCCGAGAGCGCGAGCACATCGGTCACCCCGACGCGCTTCAGCGCGTCGATATTCGCCCGGTAATTCAAATCGGTCGGCGATATTCTGTGCTCTCGTCCATGACGCGGCAGAAACACCACCGAAACCCCGTCCAGCGTACCGAACAGCAACTCGTCGGACGTCTCGCCCCAGGGCGTCGAAACCCGTTCCCAGCGTTTGTCCTCAAGCCCCGCGATATCGTAGAGGCCCGATCCGCCGATGATGCCGATCAGCGGCTTGCGCCCCGCGTCGCTCATGTCCGCCGTCCCGCCCTGATCGCGAACCCGCCGAGCGCGCCCAGGATCAGCAGAAAAATAATGATCCGCAGCCCCACCGCCTTGCGCTGGTCGAGCGTCGGGTCGGCCGTCCAGGCGAGAAACTCCGCCACGTCATGCGCCATTGCCTGAACGTCCGGCTTCTTGCCGTCGGCCAGGGTGACCGAGCCGGGCTTGAGCGGCGGCGCCATCGCGATCAGCCCGCCCGGATAGGCGACGTTGTAGAAATGATGCGGCGGCATCGTCACGTTCGGCGGTGCGGCCCGATACCCCATCAGGAGAGAAAAAACGAAATCCGCGCCGTCCCGATGGCCCCGCTCGATCAGCGACAGATCGGGCGGGATCGCGCCGTGAAACTTTTTCTCCGCCGCCGCTTCGTCCGGGAACGGCGATTTGAACGCATCGCGCGCCATCGCCGGCGCCAGCACGGGCTTGCCCGCCGGATCGACGCCCTTTTGCACCTTGATGTGCGACACGATGGCCGCGATATCCTGCGGGCTCAGGCCGAGATGCGCGAGATCGCGGTAATGCACCAGGCTCAGCCCGTGGCAGCTCGCGCAATCGGCCTGATAGACGGCAAAACCAACCTGCAGGCTCGCCTTGTTGTAGGTGCCGAACAGCGACTGAAACCGGAAGCTCTGCGGCGTCCGCGTCTCGGCGCGGGCGGATTGCCCAAGGCCGAGCGCGGTCAGCGCAACGGCGGCGGCGAACAACAGGCGGCGCATCAGGCGGTCCTCCTGGCGATGCGCGCCGGCACCGGATGCGCGCGCTCCAGCATGGTCACCAGCGGCGTGATGACGATGAAATGGACGAAAACATAGATCGTGGCGATATCGATCACCGCCGGCCAGATCCCGGTCGCCGGCTGCGCCGCCGCCACCGACAGCACCACCCAGTCGATCGCCAGGACGATCACGAATCCGGCATAGAGCGGCCGGTAGCGCCCGCTCGCCACGATCCCTTGATCCAGCCAGGGCAGCGCGCCCAGCAGCACGAGTGCCGCGACCGTCAGCAGCGTCCCGCCGCCCGCGCTCTGCCCGGCCCGCGCCAAACCGTGAAACCCGAGCAGATACCAGGGCGGCACCGGCTGCACCGGCATCGCCATCGGCGAGGTCAGGCTCATTCCCGCCGGCTGGCCCAGCCCCGGTGCGAAGGCGACGATCACCGCGAAAATCAGCGCGAAAATCATGAAGGCGGTGAACAATTTTCCGGCATAGGCCGATTGCGGCACCATGTCGCGCGGGTCGGGCACGGCGATTCCGTCGGGATTGGCCGGCGGTGCCGCGCGCGATGCCATAAAGCCGAGCAGCGCGATCAGCAGCACCAGAAACCCGATCGCCTCATGTGCCATCGCGAGGCGCGGCGCGGTCGCCGACCCGACCATGAAACCGCCGAGAAACCAGTGCGCCAGCGCCGAACCGAACAGCGGAATCGCGGCGATATGCGCCGCCATGATCGTCACCGCCGCATCGGCCACCGCCCCGCCGGTCATCGCGAACCCGAAAAACCCGACCGCCAGAAACGCGAAGAACCGCACCACCTCGATGATCCAGGCAAGTTCCCGCCTATTGCGGTAGCTGCCGTAATAAATCCCCCGAAACAGCTCGATGAACACCACGCCGAACAGCATGGTCGCCCCGTCGCGGTGCAGATCGCGGATCAGCCAGCCGAAATTCACCGCGCGCGTATAGCGCTCGATCGACAAGGCCGCCCCCTGCGTGGTCGGCACATAGGCAAACCCGAGCCAGATCCCGCTCAGCGTCAGCACCCCCAGCGCCACCGCGACCAGCACGCCGAACGACCAAACCAGGGTCAGGTTGGCAGGCACCAGATGATCGCGCCACTGCGTGCGCCAGACGGCGCAAAGCGGCAGGCGGGTCTCCAGCCAGCCTGGCGCCGCTTCGGATTCGGATTTGTCCATGATCACCTCAACCGAGCCGGATCAGCGTATCGGACACGAACCGATACGGCGGGATCGCCAGATTTTGCCGCGCCGGGCCGCGCCGCACCCGGCCCACCGCGTCGAACGCGGCGCCATGGCACGGGCAGAGCCAGCCATCATACGGCCCGCGCGGGTCGGACGCCTTGTTGCCGACCGGAATACAGCCGCGATGCGGGCAGATGCCGATCACCACCGCATATTGATGGTGCCCCGGCCTGACCCGCTGCTTGACCGGCACCGGATCGAGCAGATCCTTCATCGGCGTCGCCTCGACCGCGCTCACCTGTTCGGCGGTCAGATGCCGGATGAACACCGGCTTGCCGCGCCAGCGGAGCGAAATTCCCGAATTCGGCTCGATCGGCGCCAGATCGACATCGAACACCGACTGGTCGCGCGCCGCTTCGCCGGGCTCCAGCGCCGCGCCGAACGACCACACGATCGCCCCGGCGCCCACGGCGGCGGTCGCACCGAACAGGATTTTCAGGAAATCGCGCCGCTCTTCGCCCTCATGCGCGCCTGAGGTCGCACCGTTCTCAGCCATCCCGCCTCCGGTCTCTCGAAACCCTGGTTTCGCATGACCGGAAAATGAGGAAATTTCAACCCCGCCGCTCATCCCTCTCCGCCGTCATCGCGAACCGCGAAGCGGTGAAACGATCCATCTCGATGCATCCGCGAACGAATCGGCTATAGAACCGCCCATGACCGAACCGACCGCCATCCCCCACGACGCCCTCAAGCCCCGCGCCACGGCGTGGTTCGCCGAATTGCGCGACCGCATCTGCTTGGAATTCGAGAAAATCGAGGACGAGTATCGGGAGACCGACCATCCTCCTTGCCGGTTCGTCCGCACCGAATGGACCCGCGCCGACGATGGCAAGAACCATCTGGAAGGCGGCGGGGCGATGAGCGTGATGCGCGGCCGGGTATTCGAGAAGGTCGGGGTCAACATCTCGGTGGTGAGCGGCACGTTCAGCCCCGAATTCAGCCAAAATATCCACGGCGCGGCGGACGATCCGCGCTTCTGGGCGGCGGGGATCAGCCTGGTCGCGCATCTCCGCAGCCCGCGCGTGCCGGCGGCGCACATGAACACCCGCATGATCGTCACCACCAAGGGCTGGTTCGGCGGCGGCGGCGATCTCACCCCACTGCAACCCGGCACCGAGGCGGCGGCGGAAGACGCGGCCAGTTTCCACGCCGCGTTCAAGCATGCTTGCGACTCGTACGATCCAGATTATTATCTCCGTTTCAAAAAATGGTGCGACGAGTATTTTTATTTACCCCACCGCGACGAAACCCGTGGCGCGGGCGGGATTTTCTACGATCATCTCGACAGCGGCGACCAGGAGGCGGATTTTGCCTTCACCCGCGATGTCGGCCTCGCCTTCCTGGATTGCTACCCCGCGATCGTCCGCCGCCGGATGACCGAGCCCTGGACCGAGGCGGAACGCGAAGCCCAGTTGATCCGCCGCGGCCGCTACGTCGAATTCAACCTGCTGTACGATCGCGGCACCACCTTCGGCCTGAAAACCGGCGGCAATACCGAGGCGATCCTGATGAGTCTGCCCCCCGAAGTGAAATGGCCGTAAAATAGGACAGGATCGGTATGCTTTGTTTCACGTGAAACAAATGGCAGTTGTTCTGATGTAAGGTTATTTATACTCGCGTTTCCGCCTCGCGCAGCATCCCGAGCAGGGCGGCGACCGCGCGCGAGCGATAGCGATCGACATGCTGCACCGCGTAATAGGGCCGGCTCTGCACCGGCAGCTCGACCCTGGCCAGCCGCCCCGAGGCGATGCTATCGGCGCACACGCTCTCCGACAGCACGGTCGCTCCCGCCCCGCCGATCACCGCCGCGAGCACCGCCTCGTTCGATGGCAGTTCGATCGCGATATCGAGCTGCGCATAGGGCACGCCGAGCGCCGCGATCGCGTCGATGAACACCGCGCGGGTGCCTGAGCCGTCCTCGCGCAGCACCCAGCGCCCGGCGGCGAGATCGCGCGCGCCCAGACCGTTCCGCCCGGCCCATGGATGCCCGGAAGCGACCACCAGAACCAGCCGGTCCTGTGCGATCAGCTCGGCGGCGATTAGCGGGTTGTTCAGGCTCTCACCCGGCCCTTCGACGAAGCCGAGCTCGACCGATCCATCGATGATCGCCTGCGCCACCTGCGCCGAATTGCCGACCGACACCGCGAGATTGACCCCCGGATAGGCGCGATGAAACGCGACCAGATGCAGCGGCAGGAAATGATTGGCGATGGTCTGGCTCGCCTTGATCGCGAGCCGCCCGCGCGCGAGGCCGGACAATTCGCGCATCGCCGCCGAAGCCGCCTCGGCGCGCTTGAGGATCGCCCGCGCCTCGCCGAGAAACACCCGCCCGGCCTCGGTCAGGGCGATGCCGCGCCCGACCCGGTGGAACAATTTGGTGCCGAATTCGCGCTCCAGCGCCGCGATCGCGCCGGACGCGGCGGACTGGGTCAGATCAAGCGCCTCGGCCGCGCGGGTCACGTGTTCGCGCTCGGCCACCGCGACGAAAATCCGCAACTGCTCCAGCGTCATGATGTTCCGGTAGAGCCTGTCTCGCGTCCCGGCAAGCATGGAAGCGGGTCGCGTCCGTCACTATTCGTTTTTGCGAATAAATACTGGTCCCGGATGGCGGAACTGGCTAAATGGATGATGCTCGTAACGGGCCGATAATAATAGGAGAACGTCTTGAGAAATTTGCCCCTGCTCCGCCGGATCGCCGGGCGACCCTGACCCATGGCCAAGCCGAACACCCTGCTCAAACGCACGAGCAATGCCCTGCTCGACCATATCGCCACGATGAACGGCACGATACTCGCGTCGGACAGCGCGCTGGCCCGGCAATTCAATGTCAGCCGCACCACCATCCGCAACGCGATCGAGCGTTTCGTCGGCACCGGCATCCTGGCGCGCGGCGAGACCGGCTTCGCCGTGCGGCGAAAACCTCAACAAGGCGACTACTTCGCCGAAACCGAAACCGACGGGCCGCAGGAACTGATCGAGCGGGAATTCATGCAGCGCGTGCTGCTGGGCGACTGGCGCCCCGGCCACGTGTTCTCCGAAGCCGAGCTCGCGCGCGAGAGCAATGCCAGCACCGTCTCGGTGCGGGAATTCCTGATCGGCTTCTCCCGCTTCGGGCTCATCGCGAAACAGCCGCGCGGCGGCTGGACCCTGCGCGAATTCCATGCCGGTTTCGCCGCCGAGGTGGCCGACATGCGCGAACTGATCGAAATGGCGGCGATCGCGCGCATTCCGCGCGCGCCGGACCCGGCCTTCCGCGCGGCGACCGAGGCGCTGATCGAGCGCCATCGCGCGATTGAGGCTGCCCTGACCAGCCGTTATTCCGAATTCCCCGCGCTCGACCGGGATTTTCACCTGTGGATCATCGGCAGGCTGAAGAACCGCTTCGCCCATGATTTCTTCGACATCGTCTCCTTCCTGTTCCACTACCATTACCAGTGGGACAAGCATCAGGAGATCGAGCGCAGCAAGGTCGCGATCGCCGAACATCTCGCGGTGCTGAACGCGCTGCTCGCCGGCCGCGCGGACGCGGCGAAACGCGCTCTCGCCGCCCATCTCGCCACCTCCCGCCGCTCGCTCCAGGCGGGACTGCGCCGCCACGAGGCCGCGTGATTTTTTGCCCCAGCCGCCGGAGAACGCCCTCCCCGCCGATCTCAATCACTCGAACTGTCGAGGAGAATGATCAGCAATACAAAAGCGAGGCAAATCGTCGTGAGAACGACGAACCCTTGATAACATCGCAGATCAACCCACGGCAGGTCGCGCGCTAACGTTCCCGTGCAGAATGACGAGCCGGAAATCGGCTGCGGCATCATGCGTCAGCTTGACGGTTCGCGGTTTCCTGCTTCGATGCGCAGCAAGAATCGTTCGACGTCTTCGGTAAAGCGCTGGACTCTACCGTCACTCGAATGGATTCGGGATCAGGATCATTCCCATAGGTCGTGCTGTCGCCATAGGTGCGAAAGGTCTCCCACCGAAGACCCTGCGGATCGGAAATCCAAGCCTTTTCCGACCGGGCGTAGCAGCAAATCGTCTGCCCTTCTTCGAACACGGGTCTCTCGGCGTGCTGAAGCCGGGCATAGACCTCCTGTAATTCCTCTGGCGTCTCCACCTGGATGCCCAGATGATTGAGGCCGGTTCGGCTGCCGCGTGTTGAAATCGCGAAGTTGGCGCGCGGGTCATCGAGCATCCACTTCGCATAATCGGATTTCACAACCACCGGCTCAGTCGCAAAAACCGCACTGTAGAACCGGATGGATGCGGCAAGATTCTCAACGGACACATGAACGTGCAAGCGCTTCATGGCTTTACCTCTTTTCCGATGTTGGCCGAAGATTCGATGGTCCCGCTCCCTGGCCCGCCCAACGCGCCGTGGCAGCACGCTTCCCGTCCATCCCCCAAACGGCAGCAGTTCTCGGCCAGGTAATCCATCAGGCCGGTCATCGCGGGATAATTGGCTGCATAAATCAGCGAGCGGCTTTTTCGATGAAAGCTGATCAGCCCCGCTTGCTTCAGTTGGGCAAGATGGAAAGACAGAGTAGCCGACGGCAACCCGAGCCGTTCTCCGATCTGCCCGACGGGAAGTCCTCCATGTCCCGCCTGCACCAGAAGGCGGAAGATATCGAGCCGGGTTTCCTGCGCGAGTGCCGCGAGGGTTGCCAAAGCGTGCGTTTTTTCCATATTTCCAATATATTGGAGATATGGAATTTTGTCAAGCGATCTTTGTGCGGCGGTTTTCTTTTTCACCCCACCAAATAACGCGCCGCCAGATGCGCCTCGAAATCGGCGGGGTCGAGCATCTTGCCGGTCGCTTGCCGGAGCAGCTCGTTGAAGCCGAACCGCGCACCATGGGCGTGGACATTCGCGCGCAGCCAACCCAGCAGCGGCGAGAAATCGCCCCGCGCCAGTGCCAAGTCCAAATCCGGCACCGCACGCCGCGCCGCCGCCATCAGTTGCGCCGCCGCCATCGCGCCAAGCGTATAGCTCGGGAAATAGCCGAATGTCCCGCAATACCAGTGGATGTCCTGCAGGCAGCCGCGCGCATCGTCCGGCGGGGTGATGCCGAGCAGGTCGCGCATCCCTTGGTTCCACGCCTCGGGCAGATCGGCCACCGCGAGATCGCCGGCGATCATCGCCGCCTCCAGCCGGAACCGCAGAATGACATGGGCCGGATAGGTCAGTTCGTCGGCCTCGACGCGGATGCAACTGCGCGTCACATGGCGCAGCCGCGCACTCAACCGGGGCAGCGAAAAATCCGCCGCATCCTGGCCGAACGCCTCGGCGAGCATCGGGCCGAGAAAACCGAGATACGCATCCGACCGCGCCGCCTGCATCTCGACGATCAGCGACTGGCTTTCATGCGCCGCCATACCGGCGGCGAACCCCACCGGCTGGCGCGCGAACCCGCGCGGCAGGCCCGCTTCATACAAGGCGTGACCGGTTTCGTGCAGAACACCCATCAGGGCGGAGCAAAAATCGGCTTCGTCATAGCGGGTGGTGATGCGGATATCGCTCGGCGTGCCGCCGCAGAACGGATGGGTCGAGCGGTCGAGTCTTGCCTGCGCGAAATCGAGCCCGGCCTCGGCCGCGAGCCGGCGGCACAGCGCCTCCTGCACCGATTCGGCAAAGGGCGCCGCACCCGGCAGCGCGGCGTCGCGCTTTGCCTGCAACGCCTCGGCGCGTGGCAGCGCCTCGCGCAGAAACGCCTCGTAGCGCGCGAAAACCGGCGCGATCTCGCCGGCGAGCACGCCTTGCTGATGCTGGTCGATCAGCGCGTCATACGGCGCCAGCCCGAACGCCGCGCCGAGCGCCGAAGCCTGCACGCGCACCAGCGCGAGCAGCTCGCCGAGCGGCCCTGCCACCATCGCGAAATCGCCCGCCTTGCGCGCCGCGCGCCAGATTTTCTCGCAAGTCGAGGATTGCCGCGCCAGCGCCTCGACCAGCTCGCCCGGTACCGCCGTCGCCTGGCGATGCGCGCGGCGCATCAGCGCGAGGTTGCGCCGCGCCGCATCATCCGCGGGAGGCGCGGCTTCGGCGACGGCGAGATCGGCGGCGACCTCCGGTTCCACCAGCATTCCGTGCGCGATGCCGGACAATGTGGCGAGCTGATCCGCCCGCGCCTCGGCGCCGCCATCCGGCATCACCGCCGCCTCGTCCCAGCCGAGCATCGCAACGGCCTCCTCGACCGTCGCCATCCGGGCGAAGCGCCGGGTCAGGCGGTCATAGGCGTCGGTCATGAACTCTCTCCAAGCTGTTTGCGGGCGTAGAAGAAAAACTCGAACACCACGACCATGGCAAGCCCGAACCAGGTCAGTGCGTATTGCTCGGAATTGTTGGGCGGGTGCGGCAGGCTCGGCGCCGGCACCGGTCCGCCGGCAAGCGGCTTGGGCCCCACCACGATCAGGGTGAAATCGGCCACGCGATTCAAACCGAGCCCGGCGCCGATCCGCCTCGGGTCGAGCGTGTAGAAAATGCGTCCCGCCACGTTATCCTGTGCGCTGAACAGGCCGGGCTTCTGTGCCGCCTGCACGTAGCCCGAAACCTGGGTCGGTCCGGCCGGCACCGGCACCGGCTTGGGCGCCGTGCCCGGAACCCAGCCGAGATCGACCATCACCACATCGCCATTGTCGCGCCGGAACGGCATGACGAGCTGCGCGCCCCGCACCGGCCCGGCCACCGAGTTGCGCACCTGATCGCCGAAGAACGCCGCGCGACCGGCGATCCAGTGCCCGGCGATCGCGACCTTCTGATAGGGCGTGGGATGCGATGGCAGCGGCACCGGCGGGGCCAGTTGCGCCGCGTCGATCCGCCGCTGCACCCGGTCCTTGTGGTGCCAGCGATGCACCTGCCAGACCCCGAGCGCGATCAGCAGCCAGAACGAGACGAAACTGAACATCCCCATCCCGATCAGGCGCCGCCGGGGCGCGCGCGGCAGCCCCCGACCGATCACGGGACTAGTGTCCCGATTCGGAAGTTCGCTATCGTCAAACCCGCACCATACGAACTTCCGAATCGAAAGGACACTAGCAAGTATATGATTCTAGTGTGGTTTTTGGTTCTGAAGTTCCTAAAAAGCGCCGCCGCATATGCGCAAGAACTTCAGAACCACCACACTAGGCGGCGGTGATCGCGCTGCGGCCGAAATAATAGATGCAGACGAACAGGAACAGCCACACCACGTCGACGAAGTGCCAGTACCAGGCCGCCGCCTCGAAGCCGAAATGCCGCTTGACGCTGAACTGCCCCTTCACCGCACGGAAGAAATTCACGATCAGGAACGAGGTGCCGACGATCACGTGAAACCCGTGAAACCCGGTCGCGATGAAAAACACCGAGGGGAAAATCCCGCCATGATAGAAGTTGAACGGCGAGTGGGTGTATTCGTAGGTCTGTCCGGCGAGGAAGGTCAGCCCGAGCAGCACGGTGCAGGCGAGCCCCATGATGAGCCCGCGCCGGTCGTCCTCGATCAGTGCGTGATGCGCCCAGGTGATCGTGGTGCCCGACAGCAGCAGCACCATGGTGTTGAACAGCGGCACCGCGAACGGATCGATGGTGGTGATGTGCTGCGGCGGCCAGACCGCGACATGCATGTAGCCCATATGGGCCGGGAAGAAGAAGAAGTTGAAATAGGCCCAGAAGAACGAGACGAAGAACATCACCTCCGAGGTGATGAACAGCGCCATGCCGTAGCGCAGCCCGATCTGGGTGATCAGCTTGTGCAGGCCGGGGGTGCGGGTTTCCGCGATCACGTCGCGCCACCAGACATACATGGTGGTAAAGGCGCCGATCATACCCGCGATCAGGAACCAGTAATCGTTGTAGTGGGCGACGAAAATGATCCCGGTGGCGATCAGGATCGCGGAGACGGCGCCGCATACCGGCCAGATGCTGGGCTCGACCAGATGATACGGGTGCGGCACGCGCCCCGCGATCTGCCCTTCCGCCGTATGAAGTTCACCGCTCATTCCTCGATCCTCCCAGAACCGCCCAGATTTCGTTTCACCACATATGCCCGCTATGCAACAGCTTCACCACCGCGATCGCATAGATCAGCAGGCACAGCGCCACCAGCGTGCCGAGCAGCGCCCAGTTGCGTCCGCGCCGCCGGCGCACGAATTCGGCCTTCTGCTCCGGTGTCCAATGCCTGTCGACGATCGGGTCGGTCATACCAGCCGGTCCAGCACCAGGGCGCCGAAAATCAGGAACAGGTACAGGATCGAGTATTTGAACGCCGCCCTGGCCGGCGCGTCGCGCGTCAGGCTGACGCCGGTGGCATCCTGTGCGTCGCGCATCACCCGCCACGCATACCAGACGAAGGCGAGGCCGAGCATCATGGCGCTCGCGCCATAGACCGGCCCGGCCAGATGCAGCACGAAAGGCAGCAGCGAAATGGGTACCAGCCACAGCGTATAGCGCATCACCGCGAGCCGGGTTTTTCGCGCCCCGGCCACCACCGGCAGCATCGGCACCCCGGCGCGCTCGTAATCGGCCGAGGCGAACAGCGAAAGCGACCAGAAATGCGGCGGCGTCCAGAAGAAAATGATCGCGAACAGCAGAACCGGCAGCAGGCCGACATGCCCGGTCACCGCCGCCCAGCCGATCACCGGCGGAAACGCGCCCGCCGCCCCGCCGATCACGATATTCTGTGGCGTCCGGCGCTTCAGCCCCATGGTGTAGACGAACACGTAAAACCCGATCGACCCCGCCAGCAGCGCCGCCGCCAGAAGGTTGGTCGCGAGCCACATCACCAGCACCGAGAAGAACGACAGCGCCACCCCGAAGCTCAGCGCGCCGCCCGGCGCGATCCGCCCGGCCGGAATCGGCCGTTTGGCGGTGCGCCGCATGATCGCGTCGATATCGCGGTCGTACCACATATTGATCGCCCCCGCCGCACCCGCCGCCACCGCGATGCACAGAATCGCGGCGAAGCCGAGCACCGGATTGATCCCGCCCGGCGCCAGCAGCAGCCCGACGATCCCGGTGAACACCACCAGAACCATCACGCGCGGCTTGAGCAGCGCGATCCAATCCGCCGTCGTCGCGCCCAGCAGCACCGAATCCGCGAGAACGGACTCGCCCGCGACAGCGCCCTGACGGAAGATGGCTGCTGGCGACGACCTCATCGGATCACCGGCACATCCTCGAAGGTGTGGTGCGGCGCGGGGGACGGCACGGTCCATTCCAGGGTCGTCGCCCCATCGCCCCAGTAATTGTCGGCCAGAGCCTGCTTGCCGGTGAAAATACGGAACAGCACGTAGAAAAAGATCAGCGTGCTGATCCCGGAGATGATCGTTCCCACCGACGAGACGTAGTTCCAGCCTGCGAACGCGGTC
>NZ_JAIMBZ010000016.1:0-73024 GCF_025499445.1 Acidiphilium sp. AL | reverse complement strand
TCACCATGAAGAAGATCATCAGCAGCCCGTGCGCGGTGACGATCGCGTTCCAGGTCTGGCCCGAGGTGATCAGCGTGTTGTTCGGATGCATCAACTGCATCCGCATGATTTCCGACAGCACCCCGCCTTCGATCCCGGCGATGATCGCCCAGGTGATGTAGAGCGTGCCGATATCCTTGTGGTTCGTGCTCATCAGCCAGCGGCGGACGAACCCCGGATAATGGGCGTCATGCGCATGGGCGGCGTGGGCGTGATCGTGCGAGGCGGCGGTGGACATGGTCATATTCTCCTAGGCACGATGATTAATGGGTAACGGACGGCGGCGCGGCAGCGCTCGCGAGCGTCACCCCCGGCCGCGCGGCGGCCTTCGCCTTTGCCGCCTGCTCCGCCAGCACTTCATATTTATGCACCTTCGGCACGTTGCCTTGCGCCGCGTCCTTCTTGGCCTCGGCGAGCCAAGCCTGGAACTGCTTCATCGGCAGCGCGACGACCTCGATCGGCATGTCGTCGTGGTTCATGCCGCAAATCTGGTTGCATTCGCCATAATAAACCCCCGGTGCGTCGATTTGAGTCCACTGGTGCCAGATCTGGCCGGGAATCGCATAGCGCTGCACACCGAGCGAGGGGATGAAGAAACTGTGCAGCACATCCTTGCTGGTGATCTGGAACACCACTTTCTTGCCGGCCGGCAGCACCAGCGGATGGTCGGCGGAAAGCTGGCGGATCTCGCCCGGCTTCAACTGGTTCGGCGGAATCGCGTAGGAGGTGAAATCGACTCCCTTGGCGCCGAGATAGTCGTATTCCCAGAACCATTGATGGCCGATCACCCGCACCGTCATGTAGCGGTGCTTATAGTTGGATTGCTGATAGATCATGTTGAGCGAGGGCACGAAAATCACGATCAGCAGCAGCGCGGGCACCACCGTCCACAGCACCTCGATCACCGTATTGTGCGTGGTGGTGGTCGGCACCGGGTGCCGGGAGGCGTGGAACCGCACCATCACGATGCCGAGCAGCACGCCGACCAGCGCGACCACGCCGAACATGATCCACAGCACGAACTGCATCATCCAGTCGATGGCCTTCTGGATCGGGCTCGCCGCCGGCTGGAACCACCACTCCCACGGGCGCGGCGCATGGATCGGAAACCCGGCGCTGTTCTTCGGAAATTCGGCGGCGAGTGCCGGATGCGCCGCCGCGACGAGCGCCGCCGCACCAAGGCCGAAAATCAAAAACCCATGAGATCGCTTCATCAATATCGCCGCTTCCGTGTCGTTTTCCGTGTGATCGTGGTCAGGGTCCGCGCGGCCGGATCATTACACGGGGGACACGCGTATTCCAAAACACCGATATAACAGGCTCGCCGCCCGATCAAGGCGCGAATGCGCGACTGGCCGGGCCGGTCAGTCCGCCCGGTGGTTCACCAGGGAAACCAGGCGGAACAGGCCGAGCGGGCGCATTTTCTCGACCGCCAGACCCTGCGCCTCCTCGGGCGGCAGCAGCCGGTCGATGGTGAAATCCGGGTGCCAGCCCAGCGCGCGCGACGCCGGCGCCATCGCCCGTTCGATCCAGGCCACCGGCCCGGACTCCATGGCGAAATGATTGACGAACAGAATGGTGCCGCCCGGCCGCACCACGCGCCTGAGTTCCCGCGCCAGCGCGCGCGGATGCGGCACCACCGAGGCGACGAACATCGCCACCGCGATGTCGAATCGGCCATCCTCGAACCCGGTATCCTCGGCATCGAGTTCGAGCAGTTGCTCGACATGGGACAACCCCTGCCTGCGCACCCGCGCATGGGCGCGGTCGAGCATTTCGGCGGAAAGATCGATGCCGGTAATCCGCTTCGCGCGCTGATACAGCGGCAGCGCGAGCCCGGTGCCGACGCCCACCTCCAGCACCGCATCGCCCGGCGCCGCATTGACCGCCGCCACTGCGGCACGCCGCGCGGGTGCCGAGATCGCGCCGAACGCCGCATCGTAGATGCCGGCCCAGCGGCGATAGGCCGCACGCACCGCATCGGCGTCGAGGCTGCCATGCGATGTCCGGGTTTCGGCCTGAGCCGTCTTGTAGGTCTCGCTCATGAACGCGTCGGTCCCCCGAGGCCGGCCTGCCCGATGGCCGTATCCGTTATGGCAGATATGCCCTCACGAGCGCGTGGGCACTCAGCCGTTGTGGGGGACGATGCCGCCGGACGCAAGAGGTAACCCACAAATCGCCGGCAGAACGCTGCGCACTCCCGGACAAAATCCCGGTCCCACGACCGTCATTGCTTCGGCCGCGCCCCACAATACGATCCCTTCGATCAAATCAGGGCAACCCCATCACACGAGCAATCCAGCGCTCCGGCATCACGGAACGGGAAGTACGAAATCTATTCTCGCGTCTGCACATTATCAAACCGCGGCGAGTGCAGCCGCGCGAAGGCCCCGCGCAGCGCCTCGGCCAGATCGCGCCGCTCCGCCTCGCCCAGATCGGCCCCCACGATATGCCGCGCATCCCGGTTCACGATGGTGACGATCGGGTTGCTTCCGGCATTCTCCTCGATCTGCACCCGCAGCCACGCCGGCGCCATCGTCACCACGCTGCGCCGCCCGCGCGGCGTCGTCCGGGTGATCGTCAATCCATCATTGGTCAGCAGAATCACCTCGGAGGCCCGCGCCGCCCGCATATTCATCGCGTAGAGCGTGATCGCCAGGATCAGATCGGCGCCGTTGAACCCGATCACCGGAAACGCGCCGAGCACATACATCAGGCTGGTCACCAGCAGCGATCCCGCCGCCATCAGCCCGAACACGACGAACATGCCGCGCCGGCCCATGCTCCGATACGGCGTCAGCACCGCCTGGAAAATCGGCGGCGCGGCGATGGCGTGCTCGATCGTCTCGGCCATGATCCTATTTTTGCTCCCGATCGCCGCTCCGCAAGGGAAAACATCCCTTGCCAATAGCCCCGCCGGTCCGCACAACCACGGAATGAGCGATACCGGAACGAAACAGCCGAAACGGATGAAACGCGCGGATATCGCGCCCTTCCTTCGCGCGATCAGCGCCGGCAACCCCACCCCGCGTACCGAACTGGTCTATTCGACCCCCTTCACCCTCCTGGTCGCGGTCGTTCTCTCCGCCCAGGCCACCGACGCCGCGGTCAACAAAGCCACACCATCGCTGTTCGCCGAAGCCTCCGACCCGGATTCGATGGCCAAACTCGGCGCCGACGGCATCGCCCGGCACATCCGCTCCATCGGCCTTTGGCAGGCCAAGGCGAAAAACCTCGCCGCCCTGTCCCATCTCCTGATCCAGCGCCACGGCGGCGACGTGCCGCCCGACCGTGACGCTCTCGAAGCCCTGCCCGGCGTCGGCCGCAAAACCGCCAATGTGGTGCTCAACGAAATCTTCGGTCATCCGACCATGGCGGTCGATACCCACATCTTCCGCCTCGGCAACCGCACCGGAATCGCCCCCGGCAAAACCGTCCGGCAGGTGGAAGACGGCTTGATCGCCCGCATCCCCAAGGACATGCTGCGTCCCGCGCATCACTGGCTGATCCTGCACGGCCGCTACCTCTGCAAAGCGCGCAAACCCGAATGCTGGCGCTGTCCGGGCGCCGAATGGTGCGTTTTTACCCCGAAAACCCAACCGCCGATCACCCAAGGGCAGGTACCATGACCGAGACCGCACAGAACTACCGGCTGGCGAAATCCCTCGGCCTCATCGCCATCGTCGCCTCCGCCGTCACCCAGGAATACGGCGCCGGAATCAATTTCGTGGTCACCCAGAGCATCGGCGTCTATCCCGCCATCGGCGATCTCGTGCCGCTTGCCATGTTCGTCACCGGCATCGTCATCTTTCTCAAGGTCGATCTCTATGCCCGCTTCTCGCGGGCCATGCCGCGCGCCGGCTCCTCCTATGTCTGGACCGTGCGCGCGCTGAACCTGCCGCTCGGCTTCATCCTGCATTTCGTCTGGTGGGCGAGCATCACCGCCGCGATGGGCTTCATCGCCTTCGCCTTCGGCACCTTCCTCGGTAACGCCCTGATCTCGGCCGGCATCCCGGCGGGCCATACCATCCTCACCAGACCGGGCCACGTCCTCATCGGCCTCGCCGCGATCTGGATCGTCTATTCCGTCCACGTCGCCGGCGTGCGCGACTACGGCCGCTTCGTCACCCTGCTTCTCATCCTCGTCGCCCTTGCCGCACTCGCCGTCTGCATCGTCGGATTTTCCACCGCCCCGGCCGATTTCATCCGCGCCGCCGTGTCCCGCACCGGCATCGCCATCGCCGCCCCCATCCACCCGATGCCGTTCAGCCCGCACGCCTTCCTCGCGGTCTGCACCCTGTTCATCTTCGCCTATGGCGGATTATCCGCCGCCCCCGCGCTCTCCGGCGAA
Organism: Acidiphilium sp. AL; assembly: GCF_025499445.1. Taxonomy (NCBI): domain Bacteria; kingdom Pseudomonadati; phylum Pseudomonadota; class Alphaproteobacteria; order Acetobacterales; family Acidocellaceae; genus Acidiphilium; species Acidiphilium sp. AL. The sequence continues at coordinate 68,634 of NZ_JAIMBZ010000016.1, read as the reverse complement.
ACACGGGACGCCAGCACCACCATGCCGCGCGGCATCGTGCTCGCCTGGATCGCCTCGGTGGTTCTGTTCACCCTGGTTGCCGCCGCCCTGTTCCACGCCGTGCCCTGGTGGGCAGCAGCCGCGCTGATCCACGGCAAACACGCCGCGCTGGTCACCGCACCCGGCATCATCGGCCTCGTCGCGCCGCACGCGCTCGCCGCCGCCCTCGGCCTCGTCATCGCCCTGATCGTCGGCAAGACCCTGGCGCCGCAGATGGTCGTCACCTCCCGCATGGTGTTCGCCTGGGCGGAAGACGGGCTGATCCCCGCCATCTTCGTCAACACCTCGCGCCGCCGCGCGCCGGTCGCCGCCCTCACCCTCACCGCCATCCTCGCCTCGCTGTTTCTGCTTCAAGCCACCTATATCGGCTGGGCCTTCGGCGTGGTGGACCGCTCGATCACCATTCTCCTCGTCTGGCTCGCCGTTGCCGTTGCCGCCCTGAATTTGCGTCTCAACCCGCGCTTCGCGGCCACCTCGTGGGCGCAACCCTTCCGCACCAACCCCCTCGTCACCCCGGTCGCCATTCTCTCGATCATCGTCACCGTCACTCTGATCCGCTCGGTGATCGTCCTTCCGCACGCGCCGATCTACGTGCAGCCCCTATTCCAGGGCGCCGTCATGGCCGCCATCGGCGCCGCACTCTATCTCCGCGCCAAACTCGCCAACCCAACCCTGTCCATCGCCACCGCAACCCTCCCCCTCGAATGACCGCCCCTTTCGCATCGTACCCCGACGCCATATACGATCCACCATGCGGACCGGCCTTTCCTTCGTGAAGATGCACGGCGCGGGCAACGACTTCGTCGTGCTCGATACCCGCACCCATGCCCTCGCGCTCACCCAGGCCCAGGCCACCCGCCTGGCCGACCGCCGCATCGGCGTCGGCTGCGACCAGATCATCCTGATCGAGCCCGACGATACCGCCGACGCCTTCATGCGCATCCTGAATGCCGACGGCTCGGAATCCGGTGCCTGCGGCAACGCGACGCGCTGCGTCGCCGCCCTGCTCGCCGCCGAAACCGGCACCCGCTCGCTCACCATCCGCACCAATGCCGGACCGCTTCCCGCCGTCATCAAGGGTCCGAATGTGGTCGAGGTCGACATGGGCAAGCCGCGCCTGGACTGGGATGAAATCCCACTTTCCGAACCGATGGACACGCTTTTTCTCCGCCTCGCCATGGGGCCGGTGGAAAATCCCGCCGCCTGCTCGATGGGTAATCCCCATGCCACCTTCTTCGTCGACGATCTGAAAAACCTGCCCCTCGCAACCATCGGCCCCGCCCTGGAACTCGCGCGGATTTTCCCCGAGCGCGCCAATATCGGCTTCGCGAAAATCGAAGCGCCAGATCGTATCCGCCTGCGTGTCTGGGAACGCGGCGCCGGTCTCACCCTCGCCTGCGGTTCCGGCGCCTGCGCCGCGCTGGTCAACGCGCATCGCCGTGGCCTCGCATCCCGCCGCGCCGAGATCGAGATGGATGGCGGCATCCTCACCATCACCTGGCGCGAAACCGACGGCCACGTCCTGATGGAAGGCCCGGTCGCCACCGTATTCGAAGGTCATCTCTCGCCTGAACTGCTACCGGCATGACTCTCGACATTCTCACCTTCGGATGCCGGCTCAACGCCTTCGAGAGCGAGGTGATGCGCGGCCACGCCGAAGCCGCCGGCATCGACAACGCCGTCATCGTCAATACCTGCGCGGTCACTGCCGAGGCCGAGCGCCAGGCCCGTCAGGCGGTCCGCCGCGCCCATCGCGCCAATCCCGGCGCCGACATCATCGTCACCGGCTGCGCCGCGCAGATCGATCCCGCCCCCTGGTCCAAGATCCCCGGCGTCACCCGTGTCCTCGGCAATGTCGAAAAACTCGACCAAGCCGCCTGGACATCCGCTTCCCCCCTTCTGGTCGCCGACATCATGCAGGTCCGCCAGACCGCATCCCACCTGATCGACGGGTTCGGCACCCGCGCGCGCGCCTTTATCGAGGTGCAGCAAGGCTGCGACCACCGCTGCACCTTCTGCATCATCCCTTATGGACGCGGCCCGTCCCGCTCGATCCCGATGGGCGCCGTTGCCGATCAGGTCCGCGCCCTCGCCGCCAACGGCTTCGCGGAAGTGGTGCTCACCGGCGTCGATCTCACCTCCTACGGCGCCGACCTGCCGGGCACACCCAAACTTGGCCAATTGGTGCGCCGTCTGCTCGCCGCCGTGCCCGAACTGCCGCGCCTGCGCCTGTCCTCGATCGATCCCGCCGAAATCGACGACGATCTCTGGCGGATGATCGCCGAGGAGCCGCGCCTGATGCCGCATCTGCATCTTTCCGCGCAAGCCGGCTCGGACCTGATCCTCAAACGCATGAAGCGCCGCCATCTCCGCCATCACGTCATCGAAGCCGCCGCCCGCGCCCGCGCGCTCCGCCCCGATATCGCGCTCGGCGCCGACCTCATCGCCGGTTTTCCCACCGAAGATGACACGATGTTCGCAGACACGCTGAGCCTGATCGACGAAGCCGGCCTCGATTTCCTCCACGTCTTTCCCTACAGCGCGCGCAACAAAACCCCCGCCGCGCGCATTCCTGCCCTGCCCATGGCCGAACGGCGCGCGCGTGCGGCGCGTTTGCGCGATGCGGGTCAACGCCGCGCCGCCGCACGGTTCCAGGCGGCGATCGACACCACCATCGCCATCCTCGCCGAATCCGAATCCCGTGGTCATGCCGAGGATTTTTCGCCCGTGCGCTTCACCGAACCGGTCACACCAGGGCAAATCGTCACCTGCCGCGTCGCCCGCGCCGACGCATCCGGCCTGATCGCGGGGGCAAAAATCTGACATGGCTCTTGGATTCTTCTCGCGCCTCAAGGCCGGGCTGTCCCGCAGCACGCAGAAACTCACCACCGGCATCGCCGACACGTTCACCAAGCGCAAACTCGACGACGAGGCACTGGAAGAACTCGAAGAACTCCTGATCGCCGCCGATCTCGGCCCCGCCGTCGCCGCGCGCGTCATCAAGGCCTTCCGCCGCACCCGTTTCGGCAAGGATGTCACCGATCCTGAAATCCGCACCTCTCTCGCGGAAGAAATCGCCGAAATCCTAACACCTGTCGCCAAACCGCTCGCCATCGACCGGAGCAGGAAACCCTTCGTCATCCTGATGGTCGGCGTCAATGGTACCGGCAAGACCACCACCATCGGCAAACTCGCCCAATCGTATGTGGAAGCCGGCCTGAAACCGATGCTGGTCGCCGGCGATACGTTCCGCGCCGCCGCCGTCGAGCAACTGCAAATCTGGGGCGAACGCACGCGCGCTCCAGTCGTCACCGGCGCGCCCGCCGCCGATCCCGCCGGCCTCGCCTTCGACGCCCTTGCCCGCGCGGAACGCGACGGAACCGACATCCTCCTCATCGACACCGCCGGCCGCCTGCACAACAAAGCCGCCCTGATGGAGGAACTTCGCAAAATCATCCGCGTCATCCGCAAGCGCGACGAAACCGCGCCCCATGCGGTTCTGCTGACGCTCGACGCCACCACCGGCCAGAACGCCCTCGCCCAGGTCAAGACCTTCAAGGACATGGTCGATCTCACCGGCCTGATCGTCACCAAGCTCGACGGCTCCGCCCGCGCCGGGGTGGTCGTCGCCCTCGCCGAAGCCTTTTCGCTGCCGGTCCATGCGGTCGGCGTCGGCGAAGGGGCGGCCGATCTCCGCCCGTTCGACGCCACTGAGTTCGCCCGCGCCCTCACCGGAGCGACCACCGACTGACGCTATCCATCATGTCCGAAAATGGCGAGACCGCTTTCGCGCCGCGTGCCATGATGCCGTCATGCATCTCGATCGCGATCTCTGCTACCGCGCCCTTCTCACCCGCGACGCGCGCTTCGACGGGCGGTTCTTCATCGCGGTCCGCACCACCGGAATCTATTGCCGCCCGATCTGCCCGGCCACGCCGCCCAAGCCGGAAAATGTCATCTTCATGCCGAGCGCCGCCGCAGCACAGGCCGCCGGTTTCCGCCCGTGTCTGCGCTGCCGGCCGGAAACCTCGCCCGAACTCGGCGCCTGGCACGGCACCTGGAACACCGTCTCGCGCGCCATGGCGCTCATCGCCGGCGGCGCATTGAACCAAGGTGATGTCGAAACCCTGGCCGAGCGCCTCGGCGTCGGCGGCCGCCAGCTTCGCCGCCTGTTTCGTCAGCATCTCGGCGCCTCGCCCAAGGCGATCGCGGCGGCCCGCCGTGTCAATTTCGCGAAACGCCTGATCGGCGAAACGTCCTTGCCCATGGCCGAAATCGCCCTTGCCGCCGGTTTCGGCAGCGTGCGCCGCTTCAACGACACGTTTCTGCACCTGTTCGGGCGCGGGCCCGGCAGCTTTCGCAGAGCAAAAACAGCTTCGGCAATCGGCACCGCGATCACCCTCAACCTGCCGTTCAAACGACCCTACGATTGGCCGGCGATGATCGGCTTCCTCGCGGCCCGCGCCATCCCAGGCGTCGAATCCGTCCGCCCCGATCGCTACGCGCGCACCATCACCCTCGATGGCGCGACCGGCACCATCGCGGTCAGCCCATCCGCGCAGACCAACGCCCTGACCGCCACGATAAATTTCCCCGCCATCACCGCCCTGCCGGTCATCGTCGAGCGCATCCGCCGCATCTTCGATCTCGGCGCCGATCCTGTCCTGATCGGCGCGCATCTCTCGGAAGACGCGCTGATGGCGCCACGCGTCGCCGCCCATCCCGGCCTGCGGGTTCCCGGCGCCTGGGACGGTTTCGAACTCGCCGTGCGCGCGATTCTCGGCCAGCAGATCACCGTCACCGCCGCAACCAAACTCGCCGGTAAACTCGTCGCCGCTTTCGGCGCTCCGCTCCCGCCACCGACCGATCACCCCGACCGCGCCAATCTTCGCTTCGCCTTTCCGCCACCCGAACGCCTGGCCGGCGTGGATCTCGCGACAAGTCTCCGCATGCCGCGCGCCCGCGCCGCCGCCCTCGCGGCGCTTGCCGAAGCCGCCCTTCGAAACCCCGCGCTGTTCGAGCCGGGCCGCTCGCTCGACGACGCGATCGCCACGCTGCAAACCCTCCCCGGCATCGGCGCCTGGACCGCGCATTACATCGCGATGCGCGCGCTGCGCGAACCGGATGCGTTTCCCGAATCCGATATCGGCCTCCGCCGCGCCCTCGCGACCCGATCGGGCCGCCCGACCGCCGCCGAACTTCTCGCCCGCGCCGAGGCCTGGCGCCCCTGGCGCGCCTACGCCGCCCTCCATCTCTGGGCATCCGCCGCCGCATCCCCACCGGAAACCCGCCATGAACCTCCTGCTCGACCGCATCGCCTCCCCGCTCGGGACAATCCTGCTCGTCTCTGACGGCACCGCGCTCCGCGCCCTCGATTTCGAGGATTACCAGGACCGGATGCACCGCCTGCTGCACCGTCATTATGGCGGCTATACCTTAACATCCGGTTACTGCGGCGCTCGCGATCAACTAGAATCTTATTTCGCGGGCGACCTCGCCGCACTCGACACCATCGCGGTGCAAACCGCCGGCACGGAGTTCCAGCACCGCGTCTGGTCGGCGCTCCGTGCGATCCCGCCGGGCAGCACCGCCAGCTATGGCGACATCGCCGCCCGGATCGGCGTTCCGGCCGCGCGCCGCGCCGTTGGTCTCGCCAACGGCGCCAATCCGGTCGCCATCGTGGTGCCCTGCCATCGGGTAATCGGCGCCGATGGCCGCCTCACCGGCTATGGCGGCGGTCTCCATCGCAAGTCATGGCTGCTCCGTCACGAAGCCGCGATACTGCGATCTTCGGAACCGGGTGCCCGCACTGATCACGACCCGGCACCCGCCAGTATCGCCGCCAGCCCCTCCCGATAGCTCGGATACCGCCAGGATATCCCAAGCGCCGTCTTGGTTTTCCGGTTCAGCACCACCCGGTTCTCCCTCCAGAACGACAGCGCCATCGGCGTCATAGTCTGTTTCGCCGCCTCGAACGAAACCAGCGGGGGCGGCGCGATCCCCAGCAGCGACGCGGCGTGGGCGATCACCTCGGCACTCGGCGCCGGCACGTCATCGGCGAAATTGAGCACCCGCACGCCCGAAGTCGCGGCCGCCATCGCCGCCATGACCCCAAGCGCGATATCCGTCACGTGAATCCGGCTGAATTTGTGCCCCGGTCGGTCGATCCGGCGCGCGGCGCCGGCACGCAGATCGTCGAACGCCGATCGTCCCGGCCCATAAATTCCGGCGAGCCGGATGATATCCACCGCGCACCAATCCCCGAACGACGCCCAGTCCCGCTCCGCCGCGACCCGCCGCCGCGTCCGGTCCGATCCGGGTGCTGCCGCGCTGTCCTCATCCACCGCGCCGCCCTGCCGGTCGCCATACACGCCGGTCGTCGAGCAATAGCCGATCCAGCGCAGCCGCTCCGCCGCCCCGATGGCCGCCCGATACCGCGCCAGCACCGGATCGCCGCCCTCGCCCGGCGCCGCCGTCACCAGAATATGCGTCGCAGCCGCGATCGCCGCCTGCGCCGCATCGAACGCAACCAGTGCGACGCCCGCCGGCACCCGCCGCGTCGCCGGATCGCGCGCGGTCGCGACCACATCCATCCCGGCCTCGCGCGCGGCGACCGCGACCGCCGCGCCGGCATAGCCCAGCCCGGCAATCACCAGTCGATCGGTCATCGCATCCCGCGCCGCCGCGCCCGCGCCGCCGCGATCCGTTCGAGCCGGCCGCCATGCCGGTGCGCCAGCACCATCACGCCGACCAGCACCAGCACCACCGCCGCCGTCACGCCGATCCCAACCGGCCCCGCGACATGCTCGATCTGCTTTCCGAACACATAAGCGGCGCCGCCATAAACCACCGCCCAGATCACGCAGGCGAGACTCTGAAACGCCAGGAACCGCCGCCACTCCATCATCGTCACCCCGGCCAGGAGCGCCGCCAGCGCGCGCAGCACCGCGAAAAACCGGCCGAACACGATGATCTTGCCGCCATGATGCGCGAACAGATACCGTCCCGCGAGCAGCCGCCGCTCGGTCAGTCCAATGCGCGGCCCGTAACGCCGCACCACCGGATACCCCGCCCGCCGCCCGATCCAGTAGCCTGCCACGCCGCCCAGCGTCGCTCCCGCCGCCGCGCTCGCGATCAGCACGACGATGTCGATCCGGTGCGTCGTCCCAGCATAGATCGCCGCCGATACCAGCGCGGTCTCGCCCGGCAGCGGCAAACCCAGGCTCTCCAGCATCACCAGAAGAGCGACCAGTACGCTGCCATAGACGGCGATCCAGGCGGAAAGCTCGTGGTGCAGAAAATGAATCATCGGCGAGACATCGAACCAGTGTTTCTCCCATGTCCCGGCTTCCATCCGGGCGCAAAATCTCCGATAGTCATCGCATGTCCGAGCCCGAAACCGAAATCGACACTCTCGACCGCCTGGAGAACGCGCTGACGCGCATCGCCGCTCATGCGGCGGCGCCGTCGCGGCCGAATCTCGACCGCCAGGAACTCGCGACCGCGCTCGACCGGATCATCGCGACCCTGCGCGAAGCCCTCGCGGCCGCCGACCACCCGGAGCAGACCTGAAATGGCGCAAGTGATGATCCGCATCAACGGCTATTCCTACGCGGTGAGCTGCGAGGACGGGCAGGAAGCCCATCTCGCCGAAATGGCCTCCGAGATCGACAAGCGCATCACCAGCATCAAGGCGATCGGCGGCCAGTCGGGCGAGGCACGGCTGCTCGTGCTCGCCGGCCTCCTGCTCGCCGACGAATTGCACGACATGAAAAGCGACCTCGCCGCGGCGAGAACCGGTAAAACCACCGGCTCGCCCGAGCGCAGCGCACGGCTGCGCCGCATCGCCGCGCGCGCGGAAGAGATTGCGGCGGACCTCGCCGAACACTAAGTTGAACATGCGAAGCTGCCCGGTGCGTCAGGCAAGCGCATCCCCGGGGCCAGTAAGTATCTCCCAGGGAGCTGGCTCTGCCGGAACCGTGGTTCCGGTACTTCCGGCGCCCACCTGCACAAGCAGGCTCTGGGAGGATGACAACGCCAACGGCCAGGGCGGCTTCGCGCTTTCCATCCATGGTTGATCCGGTCCTCGCTGCCGCGAAAGCCGCCGCCCGCGCCGAAGCCATGGCGCGGCGCACCGGCTTCGATCCCGCGCTCGGAGGGCGCCTCGCCGCCATCGTCCTCGCCGAATCCCCGCCGCCGCAGGGCGCCATCGTCTCCGGCTTCTGGCCGATCGGCGATGAAATCGACCTCCGCCCCCTGCTCATCGCCCTGCACGCGCGCGGTCACCGCCTCTGCCTGCCCGAAACCGTCAAGCGCGGCAATCCGCTGATTTTCCGGCGCTGGCAGCCGGGCGACCGGCTGATTCCCGGCCGCTTCGGCACCTCCCACCCGGACAGCGAGACGCTGACGCCGGATTTCCTGCTGGTCCCGCTGCTCGCTTTCGACCGCACCGGCCATCGCCTCGGCTACGGCGCCGGCTATTACGACCGCACCCTCGCGGCACTACCCCACGCCTTCCGCCTCGGCTGTGCCTATGCCGCGCAGGAAATCCCCGAGGTTCCCGCCGGCCCGAACGACGTCCGGCTCCACGCCATCGCCACCGAGCAAGCCCTCATCCGCGCCATGGCCGAATCCCCGCGATTCGGCTAAGTGCGCGGCATGGACATCACTCTCATCCCGCGCTCGAAAATCGGCGATATCGGGCGCATCGCCTTCGGCGACCCCACCATCGAAAACCTTGCCTTCGGCGAATCCGACCATCCCCCGCCTGCCGCCGCCATCGAAGCCCTGATCCGCGCGGTCCGGTCCGGCGACACCCGCTATGTCGACAGCCGCGGCCGCGCCACCCTCCGAACCGATCTCGCCGCCTACCTCTCGGCACTCCATGCCACCCCGGTTCCCGAGGACCGCATCGTCGTCACCGCCTCCGGCATGGCGGCGATTTCGGTCGCTTTCGCCGCCATCCTGCGCGCGGGCGATCGCGTGGTCATCCACGAGCCGGAATGGCCCAATCTCGCCGGCGCCGCCCTGGCGCGCGGCGCCACCGTCACCCGGATCGGCCTTGATGCGACCAGCGACGGCGGTTTCCGTCTCGACCTCGCGAAACTCGACGCGGCACTGGCCGGCGCCCGCGTCTTCTGCCTCAATTCGCCGAACAACCCGACCGGCTGGATGGCGAGCCGTGCCGAAATCGCCGCGATTCTCGATCTCTGCCGCCGTCACGGCACCTGGCTGCTCTCCGACGAGGTCTATTCCCGCCTCACTTTCGACGGCGCGGCCGCCGCGCCTTCGCTGCTCGATCACGCCACCCCGAACGACCGCGTGATCGTCGCCAATTCGGTCTCGAAAACCTGGGCGATGACCGGGTTTCGCGTCGGCTGGCTCGTCGTGCCGGAGGGGATGCGCGACGCGATCGGCGAACTCACCGAAGCCACCCATTCCACCGTCGCCCCCTATTCGCAGGAAGCCGCACGCGCCGCCCTCGCCTGCGAGGATTTCGTCGATCGGTTCCGCGATTTCTGCGCCGAAGGCCGCGCCATCGTGCAGGCCGGACTTGCCGGGCTCAACCGCGTCCAGTTTCAGCCTCCGCGCGCGAGTTTCTACGCCTTCGCCCGCATCGATGGCATCACCGACAGCCTCGGTCTCGCGCGAAAACTGGTGACGGAGCACAAAGTCGCGGTCGCCCCCGGCATCGCCTTCGGGGTAGCGGGCGAGGGCCATATCCGCCTCTGCTTCGCCCAGAGCCCCGAAAAACTCGCCCGCGCGATGGATCGCCTGCGCGCCGGCCTCGCGTCGCTCACCTGAATCTTAACGTCCCAGCACCATGATCCGGCCATGAGACATAAGCTCCTCATCGCCGCCCTCGCCTTGCCGCTGATCGCCCGCGCCCAATCGCCCTTGCCCGACCGTGATCTCACCCCAGGCGCCATCAACCCGGCGGTCACCCAATCGACCATCGGCGACACGATCTGCGTGCGCGGCTGGACCGCGCGCATCCGCCCGCCGGCCTCCTACACCGAGCCGCTGAAAAAGGCGCAAATCCGCGCCTATCGCTATACCGACCGGAAACCCTGGCACTATGAGGAAGACCACCTGATCCCGCTCGATCTCGGCGGCTCGCCCACCAACCCGCGCAATCTCTGGCCGGAACCCTATCTCGGCCCGCGCCAATGGGGCGCCTACGCCAAGGACCGGCTGGAAGCCCGCATGGTCCACCTCGTCTGCGGCCATCGCCTCTCGTTGAACCGCGCGCGGGCGATGGTGGCGCGCGACTGGATCGCCGCTTATCGCCGATTCATCGGCCCCCGGCCGAACAATCGGCGCCCGCATGGCTGGCACCGCATCTGGGACTGATCCGCCTATTCCGTCGCCTGCCGTGCCGCGAGGCGCCGGACATCATCCATCGTCGTGCTCGCAAAAATTACCCCGCCGGCGCCGATCGGCAACCCGGCTTCATGCAGCACCGCATTCGTCCAGGTGTTGCAGGTGAACAGCAGATCATAGCGCGGCGTCGCCGCATAGAAGGCGCTGCCCGGATAGAACCCACGCTCCAACCGGACTGGCCGGCCCTCCTTATGGACGAAATCCGCCCACAGCACCCGGTTCAGCCGCACTATCTCCGCGTGCGAGGCGTGCAGACCCACAACATGCCCCGCGCCCCAGGCCAGCGCCGGCGCCGCCCGCAGCCAGGTGACGATGATGATCCCGCGCGACGGCACCAGCCCCTGAAAGAACCCCTTCACATATGCGATTGCCGCATGGTTTTTGGGCATCGCATAGGCGCGCTGGGCGAAGCCGAACCCGACATAGCGCGCGCCCGATATCGCCAGCGCCCGCAATCCGCCTCCCAATGCGCTATCCGGCAGGAAAATCTGGGTATGCCAGCCCACCCCGACGACGAACAGATTAGCCCGCGCAACCTCCGGCGCCGGCGCCGGCGCCTGTGCCGCGCAGCCGCCCAGCGCCAGAACGGCGCAAAAACCTATTTGCCGTAGCGCGCGAGGCTTTCGGTGATCGCCGCTTCCGCTGCCGCGCGGTTCTCCCATCCGGTCACCTTCACCCATTTGCCCTTCTCCAGGTCCTTATAATGGGTGAAGAAATGCGCGATCGCATCGCGCGTAATCTCCGGCAGCTCCGCAACCTCGCCGATGCCGCTCCATTGCGGATGGATCTTGTCGTGCGGCACGCAGACGATTTTTTCGTCCTGCCCGGCCTCGTCCTCCATCCGCAGCAACCCGATCGGTCGTGCCCGGATCACCGCACCCGGCACCACCGAAGCCGGCGTCAGCACCAGCGCATCGGCCGGGTCGCCATCATCGGCCAGCGTGCCCGGAATGAACCCGTAGGCCGCCGGATAGGCCATAGGCGTGAACAGGAACCGGTCCACCATCACCGCCCCGCTCGCCTTGTCCACCTCGTATTTCACCGCCGAGCCCTGCGGAATCTCGATCACCACCTGAATATCGGCCGGCGGCGCCTTTCCTGCCGAAAGCTTCGAGATGTCCATGGCAAAAACCTCCTGAATTGCGTCGGATAATTTCGATCGGGCGCTATCTAGCCGCCCCTTGGCATATTGCCAATCGAGCCGCGTCTCGCCCATACAGAGCCCGTGCGCCGGTAGCTCAATTGGCCCCAGGCGCACCCTATCTAGTGCGCCGGTAGCTCAACTGGTTAGAGCGGACCGCTCATAACGGTTTGGTTGCGGGTTCAAGTCCTGCCCGGCGCACCAATCATTCAGCCCGGCCAAAAAAACTTGCATTAGTCCATATTTGGACTATATCTATCTTAGAGTCCAAATATGGAAAACCGCATGACTTCCCAGAAGCATTTGGCGCTGGCGATCGACCGCAGGAACCTGTCCGGCCCGGCGCTCCGCACATTCTTTCGCATCGCCGAACTCTGGCGCGTTTCGGCCGATCAGCAGATGACCCTTCTCGGCGTCACCAGCCGGTCGACCTTCTTCAAGTGGAAAAAGAGCACCGAGGCGGTCCTGCCGAAAGACACCCTGGAACGCATTTCCTATATTCTCGGAATCTACAAGGCGCTTCAGATTCTGCTGCCGGATGAACGATCGGCCGACGACTGGGTGAAGCGCCCGAACCTGGCCGCCCCGTTCGGTGGAAAATCCGCTCTCGACCGGATGCTGTCGGGCCAGGTCGCCGACCTCTTCGTCGTGCGGCAATATCTCGATGCGCAGCGTGGCGGATGGGCGTAACCATTCCCGTCACCCCGGTCGACTGGACGCCGGGCTGGCGGATCATCCCGAGCCGGTTCCCCCCGATCCAGCTTTTCGAACGGGTGGCCAACCCGGCCGATCTCGACGCGGTTTTCGAAATCGAATCGCTAACCAACCCACGCCTGCGCGACGAAGCCGGCGATATTCGCCTGGTTCCGCCGGAGGATCGCATCAGCGGTCCAGGTTCGAGCATCGTCATGGCCGCCTTCACTCATCTGAACCCCGAAGGGAGCCGCTTCAGCGACGGAACATTCGGCGCGTTCTACGCCGCGAACGATCTCGATACCGCCATCGCGGAGACGAAATATCATTGCGCGCGCTTCATGCGCGCCACCGACCAGCCCCGCATGGAGCTGGACATGCGGGTCTATCTGGTCGATCTCGCGGCGCGCCTGCACGATCTGCGCGGGTTGCAGGAAGAATTTCCGCTGGTCTACCTCAGCGACGATTACGCGGCCGGCCAGCACCTTGCATCAGCCCTCCGAAACCAAGGCTCGAACGGCATCGCCTATGACAGTGTGCGCCGGCACGGCGGCGAATGCGCCGCGGCCTTCCGCCCGCGGCTGCTCTCGAACTGCCGCCAGGAACGTCATCTCCGCTATGTCTGGGACGGAAAACGGATCGGCGCTGTTTACGAGAAACGAACTCTTGACGGAGAGGCTGGCTGATCATCTTGGCCGTGTTTTTCGTTTAACACGAAATGAGGCGGAATCAGCTCGCTAACCGTGCAACCCTCCATATCCGTGAATCAGCTTATCTTGCGTCCATTTTGGGTCTGGAGCCCACGTGCCGAAACTGTCGATATCCTGAACAAACCAGTTACGGTTCAGCAGATATCGTTCAATTTGTTGATATTTGTGGTCGGTCGAAGGTAAGTGTCTGAAAGCATAACTGACAAGTTTCATTAATGTCTCTGTGTTTTTATCATTAATTAATTTACAAACATTGAATGTTGGTGACGGTAATGTATTCAAAACTGGCTGAGATGCTTGTACTGCATTATAAAACTGCTTCAAATCAAGAATTTGTGCAGAAAGGGTTTGCTTTTCAGGTTCAATTGGAATATGGAGCGCCGCCAATACTGATTTTCCTGAGTCCAGGACCATCCTCCCTGCCGATCTCGTTTTCTGCTCTTGCTTTGCAAGAGCCGAGAGCCACCCGTAAATCGTAATCATATCGTTCCACGTAAGGGGATTTCCAGCCATTTAACCCTCCTTTGCTCTGCCGTTTACGAGGATTGTCGTCAGATCAATTTGCAGGATAGTAGTTTTCATAAACATTGGCTGGGAAATCCATTTTTCCGCACACCCGCCCGCTGTGTCTTTGCGTAGTCGATAACAGCATCGCGACGAGCGACTCCGCCGCTAACGCCGCAGCAGCCGGACCTTCGGTTACAGAAAAACAACAGCCCCCCGCCCCTATGGCGAGGTGATGTAGGTCCGCAGCGAATCCACCTCGAACCGCGCCTCTTCCAGAAGCTGCGCCACCACGTCGCCGATCGTGACGATGCCTTCCAGCTTGCCATCGGTGACCACCGGGATGTGACGGGTCCGGTTCCGGGTGATCATGTCCAGAACGTCGCCGATCCTGTCTTCCATCGCGCAGGTGCTGACCAGCGTGGTCATCAGGCTGCGCACCGGCATGGTCAGCACCTTGGCGCCATGCTCGACGATTCCCCGGATCACGTCGCGCTCGGAGATCATCCCGATCACATGGTTCTCGGCATCGACGACGGGTGTTGCCCCGATCCGATGCGCATGGAGCTGACACGCGAACGCCGCGACGCTCTGATCCGGCACGGCGGTGACGATGTTGCTGCCTTTTCGTTTCAGAATAGCGGAAACCCTGGTTTCCATGGCCTTTCTCCCGAATCTCGCACGTCGAGCGTGCCTTGAGCATGCGGCGCCATGCATCCCGGTCGGCGATAATCGTCGATCGGCCCGGATGTCGAACGGCCGCCTTCATCGATGACCCAAACCCGGAAGCGCAAACGGACGAAAAACTTCGCGTTAACCGCCAATATAACCCAGCTTAATTGTCTTCCCCTCTCCAACGAACGATTATGGTTATCTAACGTGTCGGCAAAATCTCTGCCGTATGAATGGTTTTCTGATGTGGCATCAATCCAGCCGTGGTTTCGTGCGCCAGTGCGATCACCGGCGTCGGATACACGCCGAGTCCGATCAGCAACACGACCAGAACCGCGAGCGTTAGTCCGCCAGCCCACGACACCCCGGCTTTCGGGGGAAGTGGCTCCGCATCCCGCACCGGCGAGAACAGCACGACGATGATGCGCAGGTAATAATACAGCCCGATCACGCTGCCGATAACCAAGGCCGCGAGCGGCCAGATCAGCAGCGTCCCCACGCCGGAGGTCATCACATAAACTTTCGCGATGAAGCCCATGGTCGGTGGAATCCCGGCAAGCGACAGCAGAAACGCGGTAAACGCGCTCGCCAGCCAGGGCCGGGTCCACATCAGACCGCGATAGGCGTCCAGCCGGTCGGTATCGTGCAGGCTGCCCTGTTGGGACAGCACGGCCACCACCCCGAAAGCGCCGATCGTGGTCACCGCATAGGCCGCGAGATAATAGCTCGCTGCCTCGATGCCGATCACGCCGCCGGCAAGCAGGGCGACCAGAACGTAGCCGAGATGGGCGATCGACGAATAGGCCAGAATCCGTTTGACATTGTCCTGCAGCAAGGCCAGCAGATTGCCGATCAGCATCGACAGGATGGCGACGAGGGCGATCACCCGCAGCAGCGAGGGATCGTGGTAGCCGTCCATCAGCACGAAATAGCGCAGCAGCAGCGCGAACACGCCGATCTTGGAAACCACCGCGACATAGCCGGTCACCGGCGCGGGCGCACCCTCGTAAATATCGGGCGCCCACATATGGAACGGCACCAGTGACAGCTTGAAGCCGATCCCGGTCAGCAGCATCGCGAAGCCGGTATAGGCGTAGATGTCGGTCGGGCCGTGCGCGGCGCTCCAGAGCCGGCCCAGCGCGGCAAACGACATCGTGCCGAAATCGAGATAGATCAGCGCGATACCGAACAGCAGGAACGCCGAGGATACGCCCGCGAGCAGCAGATATTTGATCCCGGCCTCGATCGCGCCCGCCCGGCCGCGCGGATAGGCGATCAACCCGATCAGCGCGATGCTGAGCGTCTCCAACGCGAGAAAGAACGAGGCGAACTGCACGCTCGCCAGCAAAGCGCCGGCCCCGAGGGTGGCGAGCAGCAACAGCAGATAATATTCGTCATACGGTCCGTCATGGGTGCCGTCGAGATAGGCGTGGGACAGCAGCACCACCGCGACCGACGCGACCAGCACGAGTGCGAGGAAGAACAGCGTGAACCCATCGACCAGGAACATCGGCGTCACCGCGACGGGTGCGGCCGGCGCCGCGGCGATGATCGCCGCGAGCGAGGCGAGCAGCCCGATCGCCGTCACCGTCGCGATCATCCGATGATCCCGCCGCACCGCGATCAGCAGCATCACCACCACGATCGCGGCGGACAGCACCAGGAACGGCAGGCTGGCGCGCAAGGCGGGGCTCATCGCGGATCTCCCTCGGCCAGCTTCAGCACGCCATGCGTCGCAGTTTGCAGATTGGCAAGGCCGCCCGAAGCCATGTCGAACACCGGCTGCGGATAGACGCCGAGATAGACGATCGCGACGGTCAGCGCCGCCATCACCGCGAGATGGCGCGCCCGCAGATCCGGCGCCGCCACCGCATCCCGAGGCGGTCCATGGAACGCGCGCTGCACCAGGATCAGCGCATAGGCGGCGGCGGTGATCACGCCGAGCGTGCCCACCACGGCAAACGCCGGATACACCCGGAACGTGCCGATCAGGATCAGGAATTCGCCAATGAAATTGCCGAGCCCCGGCAGGCCGAGCGAGGCGATGGCGAAAAACATCCCGATCGCGGACAGTTTCGGCATGTTCGCCCACAGCCCGCCCATAAGCCGCATGTCGCGCGTATGCAGCCGTTCCTGCAACGCGCCCACCATGATGAACAGCGCGCCGGTGCTCACCCCGTGGGCCAGCATCTGCATCACCGCTCCCTGCAAGGCGAGCGCGTTCCAGGCGAAAACGCCGAGCAGCACGAAGCCGAGATGGCTGACGCTGCTATAGGCGACCAGCCGCTTCAGGTCGTTCTGGCCGAAGGCGAGCAGCGCGCCGTAGATGATGCCGATCACCCCGAGCAGCATGGCGATCGGCGCGAACCGGATCGCGGCGAGCGGGAACAGCGGAACAACGAAGCGCAGCAGCCCGTAGGCGCCGGTTTTCAGCATGATGCCGGCCAGGATCACGCTTCCCGCCGTCGGCGCCTCGGTATGCGCGTCCGGCAGCCAGGTATGGAACGGCACTGCCGGCAGCTTGACGATGAAGGCGATGAAGAACCCGAGCATGATCCACATTTCGGTCGACGGGCTCATCCGCGTGCCGAGCAGCCGGAAATAGTCGAAGGTCAGGGTGCCGGTGGTTCGCTGATGCACGAAGACCAGCGCCAGAATCGCCAGCAGCATCAGCAATCCGCTGCCCTGGGTGAACAGAAAGAACTTGATCGCCGCATAAATCCGGTTCTCGTGCCCCCACAGCGCGATCAGGAAATACATCGGCACCAGCATGATTTCCCAGGCGAAGAAGAACAGGAACAGATCGAGCGCCAGAAATACCCCGATGGTCCCCGCGATGGTCCAGAGCAGGTTGAAATGGAACGCCCCGACCCGCTCGCCGATCTCAGTCCAGGAAATCACCACCGAAACGAATCCAAGCCCGATGGTCAGCAAAATCAGCAGCAGGCTCAGCCCGTCGAGGCCGAGCCGCAGGCTGATGCCGAGTTGCGGAATCCAGGGGGCGTCGAACATCGCGATCCAACGTCCGCCGCCGGTGATCTCGATCGGGCCGGCGTGACGCAGCCACACCAGCAGCAGAACCAGCAGGTCGAGCGCCATGGCGATGAGCGAAACCCAGCGCGCGGCGGCGGCGCGCAGCCGTGCGGCAGGCCAGGCGAGCAGGCCGCCGAGCAGCGGGATCAGGATCAGCCATACCAGCATCATCGGATCACCGCGACGGCAATGGTGAGGATCGACCCGGCGGCGAGCCAGCCGGCATACCATCGGATTCGCCCGGTCTGGGTCAGCTTGAGCAGGCGGTGCAGCCCCCGGCTCGCCTCCGCGATGCCGGTATAGACATCGTCGATCGCATCATGCCGGTTGATCCGCACCACATAGAGGAACGGCCGCACGACCAGCCGGTCATACACGACATCGAACCCCCAGCCGGACAGGAAGAACGCGCGCCACGCGACAACGGAAGGCGCTTGCGTCCATGCCGCGAAACGCGGCGCCGGACGCATGTAGAGCAGCCACGCAAGCCCGACGCCCGACAGCGACACCAGAGAGGCGAACACCAGCAGCGCGGTTTCCGTGGCACCGGCGGCAAGCGGCGCCGGCCCGAACACGCTGCCCATGAATCGTGAGAATATCGTGACGCCGCCAAGCCCGTTCGGCGTCTCGACGAAACCGCCGATCACCGCGAGCACCGAAAGCACCGCGAGCGGCAGCACGATCCGTATCCCGTAGCGCCCGACGATCGGCGTCTTGGCCTCGCCGAAGAACACGATGAACACCGCGCGAAAAATATACAGCGCGGTGACGAACGCGGTGACCAGCCCGGCGGCCCACAGAATCGGCACCGCGCCGCCATGCGCCCAGGTTTCCGACAGGATCATTTCCTTGCTGTAGAAACCGGCCGTCACCAGCGGCAGCGCGGCGAGCGAGGCACTGCCGATCAGGAAACTCCAGAACGCCACCGGCAGTTTTTTGGCCAGCCCGCCCATGCGGAAAATATCGTGCTCGTGGTGCTCCAGCCGCATGGTGATCGCTCCGGCGGCAAGGAACAGCAGCGCCTTGAAGAACGCATGCGCCATGAAATGAAAGATCGCCGCGGTCCACGCCCCGACCCCGAGGGCAAGGAACATGTAGCCGATCTGGCTGACCGTCGAATAAGCCAGGATGCGCTTGATGTCATGCTGATTGAGCGCGGCGAAGGCGGCGACGAACAGTGTGGCGGCGCCGATCGCCGCGACCGTCATCTGAATCGCGGGTGCGAGCATATACAGCCCGTGCATCCGCGCGATCAGGTAGACGCCGGCGGTCACCATGGTGGCGGCATGGATCAGCGCGCTCACCGGCGTCGGCCCGGCCATCGCGTCGGGCAGCCAGGTCTGCAGTGGGATTTGCGCGGATTTGCCAAGCGCGCCGATCAGCAGCAGCGCGGTGGCAAGCGAGGCGATCGCCGAACCATGCGGCCAGACGCTTGCGGCACGGTGCAGCAAAGGTTGGATATCCAGCGTGCCGAGATGGGTGAACAGAACGAACAGCCCGATCATCAGCCCGGTGTCGCCGATTCTGGTGACGATGAACGCCTTGCGCGCGGCAAGCCCGTTGGCCGCATCCTGATACCAGAACCCGATCAGCAGATAGCTGCACAGGCCGACTCCTTCCCAGCCGACATACAGGAACAGCAGATTGCTCGCGAGCAGCAGCACCAGCATCGCCGAGACGAACAGGTTCATATAGGCGAAGAACCGGCTATAGCCTTCGTCGCCCGCCATGAACTCGGTCGAGTAGAGCAGGATCAGAAACCCCACGATGGTGACCACCAGCATCATCACCAGCGACAGCGGATCGAGATAGAGCCCGACCGCCGGCCTGAACCCGCCGATCGCGATCCATCGCCACAATATCTCGGTGAATGCGTGCCCGCTTGGCGGCGCCGCCATGAACCCGATGCCGATGATCGCGGAGACGATCGCCGACGCGGCAACCGGCACCACCCCCACCAGCGCGACCGCGCGGGACGGCAGCCGCCCCGCGCTGATCATCAGGATCGCGGCGCCAAGGAGCGGGAAAGCGGGAACCAGCCAAAGATCGTGGATCATCCTCTCACCCCTGCAACAGATCGGCCGCGTCGGAATCGAGCGTGGTCAGCCGGTGGCGGATGCGAATGATCAGCGCGAGGCCGACCGAAACCTCCGCCGCCGCCAGCGTCAGCACCAGAAGAAACATCACCTGGCCGTCGGGCTGCCCCCAGCGCGCCCCGGCGATGATAAACATCAGCCCCGCCGCATTCAGCATGATCTCGATGGACATCAGAATGAACACGAGATTCCGCCGCACCAGAACGCCGATCACGCCGAGCGCGAACAGCAGCACCGGAAGGATCAGAACGTGATCGAGCGGAATCGTCGTCATTGGCTCAGAGCCTCCCATGCTCGGTATGGGCGAGGCGATAGGCGCCGACCAGCGCCGCGAGCAGCAGCATCGACGCCAGTTCGACGCAGAGCAGATACGGCCCGTACATCGCGATGCCGACCGCCCGCGCCGGAACTATCGCATGATGCGGCTGGCTCATCGTGTTGCTGTCGAGCATATAAGCCAGTTGCGCGGTCAGCAGAATCGCCAGGATCGACGGACCGACCCAGATTTTCGGCTCCATCCACCGCGCCTCGCGCACCGCCGCCGCATCGCCGAGATTCATCATCATCACGACGAAGACGAACAGGACCATGATGGCGCCGGCATAGACGATCACCTCGAGCGCCGCCGCGAACGGCGCGCCCAGCGTGAAGAATACCAGCGCCACCGCGAGCAGCGAGACGACCAGATACAGCAGCGCATGCACGCCGTTCGCCCGCGTGATCACGAGAACCGTGGAGAGCACGGCGATGGCGGCGGAGAGATAGAATGTCGCGTTCATGGCTGATACTTTCTCACGGCAGCAGCGCGCGGGTGTCGATCGGCGGCCGCTCGCGCTCCGCCTCACCCTTGCCCTTGCCCGGTATCGCGAGGCCCGACACCCGATAGAAACTGTAATCGGGATATTTGCCGGTGCCGCTGATCAGCAGATCCTCTTTTTCGTAAATCAGGTTTTCCCGCTCATATTCGCTCATCTCGAAGTCCGGGGTGAGCTGAATGGCATAGGTCGGACACGCCTCCTCGCAAAATCCGCAGAAAATGCAGCGGGAGAAATTGATCCGAAACCATTCGGGATACCACCGCCCGTCCTCTTCGGTCTTCTGCAGGCTGATGCAGTCGACCGGGCAGGCCACGGCGCACAGATAGCAGGACACGCAACGTTCCTCGCCATCGGGGTCGCGCGACAGCACGATGCGGCCGCGGTAGCGCGGCGCGAGATACGGCATCTGTTCGGGGTACTGCACCGTTTCGCTGTGATGAAACAGATGCAGGAATGTGTACCAGAGCGTGCGTATCGAACTCAGCATCGCGGCAGCCTTTCCCGGCCGATCGGCCGAACGGTCAGTGCGTCAGCATGACGGCACCGGTAACAGCGATATTCAACAGCGACAGCGGCAGCATCAGTTTCCAGCCATAGGCCATGAGCTGGTCGTAGCGCGGACGCGGCAGCGCCGCGCGCAGCAGGATGAAGAAGCCCACGAAAGCCCCGGTCTTGATCGCGAACCACAATATCGGCGGCAGCAGCGGCCCCTGCCAGCCGCCGAAAAACAGGATCACGATCATCGCCGAGACCAGGATGATGCCGATATATTCGCCGACGAAGAACATCCCGAATTTCATGCTGGAATATTCGGTGTGAAACCCGGCACCCAGCTCGTTCTCGCCTTCCGGGAGATCGAAGGGCAGCCGATGGGTCTCGGCGATTCCGGCGATCATGAACACGATGAAGCCGAGAAACTGCGGGACCACGAACCACAGCTCCTGTTGCGCGCGCACGATATCGGCAAGGCTGAACGAGCCGGTCAGCATCACCACGCCGATCAGCGCCAGCCCCATGAAGACCTCGTAGCTCACCATCTGCGCCGCCGCGCGCATCCCGCCCAGCAGCGAATATTTGTTGTTCGAGGCCCAGCCGGCGAGAACGACGCTGTAGACCGACAGCGACGTCATCGCGAGAAAGAACAGAATGCCGATATTCAGATTACCCGCGATACCGATCGACGGCGTTACCGGCACGACCGCGAACGCCAGCAGCGCCGCGACCATCACGACCGCCGGGGCAAGAACGAACACCACCGGGTCGGCGAAAGGGGGTATCCAGTCCTGCTTGAACAGGATTTTGATCATGTCGGCGACCACCTGAAGCGACCCGAACGGCCCCACCCGGTTCGGCCCGCGCCGGTCCTGCCAGAAGCCGAGCAGCCGCCGCTCGATCCAGGTCAGCAGCGCGGCGCCGATCACCAGCATGAGCAGAATGCCGACGATGTTGAGCAGACCGAACAGGATCAGGTTCATGGCGCCGGCTCCGCGCGCCGCGGCGTGCCCCAGCCGGGCAGCGCGCACCAATCCATCCCCGGCAGCCCGACGCTCAGCATCGCGACACCGGACGGCAATTCCGGCGCCACCGTCACCGCCAGACGATACGACCCAGATTTGAAATCGATGTCGATCATGCCACCGTTTTCCACATCGAGGCTGCGCGCATCCGCTGGGTTCAGCGCGAGGCTCGGCGCCGCGATCCGTTCCGCGACCGCCGGGGCCAGCGCGCTGAGTTCCTCGCCGCCGAAAATCGGCCGGCGCGGCACGACGAACCATTGTCCCGGCCCACGGACAAACTGGCCGGGTGCCGTGGCATCGGGGCGCGGCGCTGCGGCGCCATTCGGCTCGAACAGCCGCACGCCGGGGTCGCCGCCGCGCAGCGCGCCGCCGACCTCATCCTGAAACTTGTTGAGCGACTGGATGGAATTCCAGGCCGGCGCCCAGAAGAACGGGATCAGCGACGCCGGCATCTGACCGTAATAGCCTTCCATCGTGCTGCTGAACGGCGACTCCTCCGGCACCGATGCGCGTGGCTCGTGCACGGTCCGGTCGGCATCGACGGCGGTACGGCCGCTGTAGCGATGCGGCTCGCTGCGGATACGGCTTCCGGCAATCCTGAAATCGCCCGGCGGCGTGGCCTCGCCGATCGCCACGAATTGCGTCATCGCGGATGCCAGAGACCGCACGACATCGTCGAGCCGGTGCCATTCCGAAGTTCCAGCGATATCGCGCAGCCACATCCAGCTCGCCTGCACGTCGTCCTTCGGAAACACCGCCTGGAACGAGCGCTGCGCCCGCCCCTCGCCGCTGACCAGCGTGCCGTCGCATTCCGCGAAATTCGCACTGGGCAGCACGATATCGGCTCTCGCCACGGTCGCCGTCGATACATGATCGAGAACGATCACATTCGCCGCGGCATCGAACAGCGCATCGACCCGCTTGCGTTCCGCCCGCCGGTACAGATCGTTTTCCAAAACGATCACCGTGGCCCCCTCGGTGACGGTGTCGATCGCATCCTCCACGCTGCCGCCCTGCATCAGCGCGAGCCCCATGCTGTTGCATTCCGGCACCGCGAGCACGATGCCGGGAAGCCGGTCCGCGCCGTTCAGCGCCTGGGCGATGCCGGCCGCCGCACGCAGCACCGCCTCGTCGCCCAGCCCGCAGCCCGACACGATCAGCGGGCGCTTCGCCGCCAGCAGCGCATCGGCGATCTCTCCCGCCAGCGCCTGCATCGCCTCCGGCAGATCTTCGACCGAAGGCGCATTCGCATCGATCCGATGCCGGATCGCGAAACCGAGCCGCGCGATATCGCACGGCGCGGCGCGGCAGGTCCGCGCGGCGATATCGTCGAGCCGGGTTGCCGCAACCGAGGCGACGAAAAGCGGGCTGCGCGCGCCCTGTGCCGCGTCGCGCACCGCCGCATCCTGCCAATGCGCGATCTTCAGCCGATCGGCGATCTCCATCGAGCGCCCCCGCGCTGCCTGGCGCAGCGCCAGCGCAACCCGCGGTGCCGTGTCCGCGACATCCTCGCCCAGCACCAGCACGACATCCGCCGCTTCCATCTCGCGCAGTGTCGGCGTCGGCACCGCCCCCGCCTGTAGAATTTCAATCGCCGTGGCAAGGCAACGTGCCTCCCGCGCCGAAACCCCGGCATGGAACCCATCGGCGCCGACCAGCCGCCGCAGCGCGAAATTCGCTTCGAGCGACGCGCGCGGCGAGCCGATCCCGATGATTTTGCCGCCCGTGCCAAGCGTTTTCGTCAGCGCATCCAGCGCCTCGGTCCTGGTCGCCGTTCGCATGCTACCGCCGGGGTCGCGCAGCACCGGCGTGCGCACCCGGTCCGGCCGGTTCGCGAACCCGTAGCCGAACCGGCCCCGATCGCACAGGAAATAGCCATTCACTGCGCCGTTATAGCGGTTCAGGATGCGGCGCACCTGGCCGCCCCGCTCGTTCACGCTGGTATTGCAGCCGACCCCGCAATGCACGCACACCGACGGCGCGCTGCGCATGTCCCATTTCCGGTTATAGGCGGCCGATAGCGTCTTGTCGGTGAACACGCCGGTCGGGCACACTTCGACGAGATTGCCGCTGAACTCGTTTTCCAGAACCCCGTCCTCGGCCCGCCCGAAATAGACGTTGTTGCGCGCCGCATACACGTCGAGATCGGCACCACCCGCATAATCGCGATAGAACCGCACGCAGCGATAGCAGGCGATGCAGCGGTTCATCTCGTGCTTGACGAACGGGCCCAGATACTGGTTGCGATGCGTGCGCTTGCTGAAGCGGTAGCGGCGATAGGCATGGCCGGTCATCACCGTCATGTCCTGCAAGTGACACTCGCCGCCTTCCTCGCAAACCGGGCAGTCATGCGGATGATTCGTCATCAGCCATTCGATCACGCTGGCACGAAACGACACGGCCTCCGGGTCGGCGATCGAAATCCGCGTCCCATCCGTCGCCGGCGTCATGCACGCCATCACGATCCGCCCCGTCGTATCCTCTGGATTGGCGAATTGCCGCACCGCACATTGCCGGCATGCTCCCACCGATCCGAGCGCCGGATGCCAGCAGAAATACGGCAGATCGAACCCGTTCGACAGACACGCCTGCAGCAGGTTGTCCTTCGGGTTGGCGGTGAATTCGCGGTCGTCGATATGGATGATCGCCATGGTCAGTGCGCCTCGTTCCACGGACAGCGTTTCTCATGAATATGCTGCTCGAACTCGGCGCGGAAATATTTCAGCCCGGATGCGAGCGGCGCCATCGCTCCCGGCGCATGGGCGCAGAATGTCCGGCCCGGTCCAAGAAATTTCACGTGCTGTTCGAGAATGTCGAGATCGTCCATCTCGCCCTCGCCCGCCTCGATCCCGGCGAGCAGTCGCTCGACCCAGGGCAGCCCGTCTCGGCACGGGGTACACCAGCCGCAGGATTCCTGGGCGAAAAAATGCTCAAGATTGCGCAGCATCCCGATCGGGCAAGTCCGCTGATCGAGCACGATCACCGCCCCCGTGCCGAGCCGGCTGCCGACTTTCTCGACCGAGGCGAAATCCATTTTCACTTCGATATCGTCGGCCATGATGAAGGAGGTCGACAAGCCGCCCGGCAAAACCCCGCGCAGCTCGTAGCCGTCGCGCATCCCGCCTGCATGCTCCTCGATGATTTCGTACAAAGGGGTGCTCATCGGCAGCTCCCACGAGCCGGGCCGGCGCACCCGTCCGCTCGCGCCGTAGATTTTGGTGCCGCCATCCTCGCCCCGTCCCAAGCCCATGAACCAGTCGGCGCCGTTATTGATGATATGCGGAACGTTGCAGAGCGTTTCGACGTTGTTCACCACCGTCGGCTTGCCCCACAGACCGCTGGTCTGCGGAAAGGGCGGTTTCGCGCGCGGCACCGCGCGCCTGCCTTCAAGTGCGGTGAGCAGTGCAGTCTCCTCGCCGCAGATATAGCGCCCGCCGCTGGCATGAACGTGAACCGCAAGATCGTAGCCCGATCCGAGGATGTTCGTGCCGAGATAGCCGCGCGCGTCCGCCTCCCCGACCGCCCGCCGCAGCCGGCGCTCGGCCAGAAAATACTCGCCGCGCAAAAAGATGTAGGCGGTCTCGGCCTGAATCGCATAGGCGGCGACGATCACCGCCTCGATCATCTGGTGCGGATCGCCTTCGAGCAGCAGCCGGTCTTTGAACGTACCCGGCTCCATCTCGTCGGCATTGACCACGAGATAATGCGGCCCCGACGCCGCGAGATCCTTCGGCACCAGGCTCCATTTGATGCCGGTGGGAAATCCCGCCCCGCCGCGGCCGCGCAGCTTGGACTGCGTGATTGCCTCGATCACATCCGCCGGCGCCATCCCGCCGAGAACCTTGCGCACCGCGCGATAGCCGCCCGCCTGCTCATAGCCTTCGATGTCGAGCGGCTCGCGATCGGGACGGATGTTATTGGTGAGCGGCGTTTCCATTGGGTTTTTTCGCTATGGTTGAATCCCGAGTATCGTATCGATCCGCACCGCATCGAGATCGCCGTGCAGCTCGTCATCCAGCAGCATCGCCGGCGCATGGTCGCAATGGCCGATGCACACGATCGGCAGCAGCGTATAGGCGCCATCCTTGCTGGTCTCGCCCGGCTGAATGCCGAGGCGCTTGCATAGATGCGCGTTCACCGCCTCCCGTCCCATCACCCAGCACGAGATGCTGTCGCACAGGAAAATCACGTGCTCGCCGACCGGACGGCGAAAGATCAGGTTGTAATAGGTCGCCACTCCGTCGAGATCGGCGCGCGACATATCGAGCAGTGCCGCGACCTCGGCGAGATGCCGGTCGGAAACCCATCGGTAATGACCCTGGACATAGCGCAGCGCCTCGATGCAGGCCGCGCGCTTGTCGTCGTAATGTCCCGCCATCGCCTCGATCGCGGCGCGCTGCTCGGCGGTCAGTCCCGCTTCGGTTTCAACGATCGACATCGGCCATCACGAAATCGATGCTGCCGATCAGCGCGATCAGATCGGCGACGAAAGCGCCCCGGCTGATCAGCGGAATCATCTGCAGATGCGGAAACGACGGCGTGCGGATGCGCGTGCGATACGACATGGTATCGCCGTCGCTGGTCAGATAATAGGCGTTCATCCCCTTGCTCGCTTCGATCCCGACGCAGGCTTCGCCGGGCGGGATGACCGGCCCCCAGCTCACATTGAGGAAATGGGTGATCAAGGTCTCGATGTCGTGCATCGTCCGTTCCTTGATCGGCGGCGTGGTCAGCCGGTGATCGGATTTATACGGACCGCTCGGCATGTTCTTGATGCATTGCCGGATGATCCGCACGCTCTGGCGCAATTCCTCGACATGCACCATCGTGCGATCGTAGCAATCGCCATGGGTATAGACCGGCACGTCGAATTCCAGTTGATCGTAGCCCGAATAGGGCCGCTTTTTCCGGCAATCCCAGTCGATCCCGCAGGCGCGCAAACCGGGCCCGGTCACCCCCCAGTCGATCGCCTCGTCCAGCGTATAGGCGGCGATGCCGACGGTGCGCGCCTTGAAGATCCGGTTCTGCATGACGAGCTTGACGTATTCGTCGAGCCGCTTCGGCAGATACGCGCAGAAATCGCCGATCAGCCTGTCCCAGCCTTGCGGCAGATCGGCCGCGACCCCGCCGATCCGAAACCACGCCGGATGCATCCGAAACCCGCACACCGCCTCGATGATCTCGAACACGCGCTCGCGATCGGTGAACATGTAGAACACCGGCGAAAGCTGGCCGACATCCTGCGACATGGTGCCGAAAAACACCAGATGGCTGGCAATCCGAAACAGCTCCGCCATCATGATGCGGATCATCTGCGCGCGCGGCGGCACCTCGATCCCGGCCAGCCGCTCGACCGCCATCACATAGGGAAAATTGTTCATCACGCCGCTGAGGTAGTCGATGCGGTCGGTGTAGGGGATGTAGGTGTGCCAGGATTGCCGCTCGCCCATCTTCTCGGCGCCGCGATGATGAAAGCCGATCTCCGGCACCACGTCGACGATTTGCTCACCCTCGAGCTGCAGGATCAGGCGGAACACGCCATGCACGCTCGGATGGTTCGGCCCCATGTTGAGGAACATGAAATCGGTCGATTCGCTCTGGCGCACCATGCCCCAATCCTCGGGGCGGAAGCGCAGCGCCTCCTGCTCGGCGATCTCCTTCTCCTCGGAGAGATCATAGATGCCCATATCGGTCGCGCGCGCGTAATGGTCCTTGCGCAGCGGGTGGCCGGTCCAGGTCGGCGGCGTCAGGATACGGGTCAGATGCGGATGGCCGGTGAAGGTCACGCCGAACATGTCCCACACCTCGCGCTCGTACCAGTTGGCGTTCGGCCAGAAATCGCTGATGGTCGGCAGGCTGGGCGTCTCGCCGC
This sequence comes from Acidiphilium sp. AL, assembly GCF_025499445.1. Classification (NCBI taxonomy): domain Bacteria; kingdom Pseudomonadati; phylum Pseudomonadota; class Alphaproteobacteria; order Acetobacterales; family Acidocellaceae; genus Acidiphilium; species Acidiphilium sp. AL. Next base: position 41,156 of record NZ_JAIMBZ010000016.1, on the reverse strand, counting down.
TCAGCGCCACCTTGATGCGCACATCCTGATTCCGGGTAAACGACATCAGGTGATACACCACGGTGAAATCGCTTTCCGGCTGATCGGCGCGATGCGTGCGCATCCGCTCGTCGAGCGCGGTCAGATCGAACAACATCCGAAAAGGGTCGGGCGCCTCGCTTTTCAGGTAGTGGAGCGTCTCGCGCAGGTGTTCGCGCTCGACCCAGATCGTCGGAATATCGTCGCAGGTCGGCTGCACCTTGACGAACCGCGATCCGAACCTGTCCGCAAGCTCGCGGGCAATCGGCGGCTCGGTATGGATCGACGCGGTTCTTTGCAGCATTGCGCATTCGCCTCGTCAGATTCGATCGGGGGGGTCGAGATCGGTCGCCTGGTTGCGCCTCTCGCGCTTGATGTCGCGAAAGCTCGGCCGCGGCGCCCGCACCACCCCCTGCGGCCCGACCACCCAGCTCAGCGGGCGGCGATCGCTCGCGATCGATTTCTGCAGAAGCATCAGCCCTTCGAACAGCGCATCCGGCCTCGGCGGGCATCCCGGCACATACACATCGACCGGCAGGAAGGTGTCGACCCCCTGCACCACGCTGTAGATGTCGTACATCCCGCCGGAATTGGCGCAGGACCCCATCGAAATCACCCAGCGCGGCTCCAGCATCTGGTCGTATAGATACTTGATCACGGGGGCCATTTTCACGAATACCGTCCCGGAAATGACGATCACGTCCGCTTCGCGCGGCGTCGCCCGCAACACTTCCGCGCCAAACCGTGCGATATCGAACTTGCTGGTAAACGAGGTGGCCATCTCGACATAGCAGCAGGACAACCCGAAATTGAACGGCCAGAGCGAATTCTTCTGCCCCCAGGCGACCAGATCCTGCAGCTTGCCCAGCACCAGATTGCGCATGACCGCGTCGGTGAACGAGCCGCCCTGGACGCCGGCGGCCGCCGGATCAGCCATTCTGTCGTCGGTACGGGTGAGGGACCATGCCATCGCCGCTCACCTTACCCCCGGCACCGGCCGGATTCGCGGCCTCGGCCCCCAGTCCAGCGCGCCGATGCGCCAGAGATAGGCGAGCGCCGCTAACAGCAGGAAGATGAACCCGAGCATCGCGATATAGCCGTTCCACCCCGCGGGCCGGATGGCGATCGCCCAGGCATAGATGAACACGCTTTCGAGATCGAAGACCACGAACAGCATGGCGACGAGGTAGAACTGGATCGGAAAGCGCATCCGCGCATCCGCGACCGGCAATATTCCGGATTCGAAGGGCTGGATGGTGGATCGCGCGGTATGCCGCTGGCCGAGGACGAAAGAGCCTCCGATCATCGCCGCGACGAGCGCGAAGACGGCGCCGAAATACACGACCAGAAACCAAAGATGTGTCGCTTTTCCCATCCGGCGCGCTCCCGATCCAAGGTTCGGAAACCGCCCGCTAAGTTCTGCTATCCCTCACCTTAGCGGCACGGAATCAACAAGCAACTTACCTATTCGAGCCTCATCGGTATGCCGGTTTCCGGGGATTGTCAAGAAACCGCGATGTCGGAAATTGCACGGTCACGATTTCGCGAAGCCCCCGGAGAACGGCACCGTTCCGTTCCGGTTTCCCCGCCGCCGGCGGGCCGCCGAACCCGGCTCCGGCCCCATCTCTCCGTCCCGTCGCCGCGCCCAGCCACTCCCTCCGGCCCACATCCTTTGCTGAAACCCCGCCGTCAGAACGAAACGGCAAGGTCATTCCGGCCTGACGGAAGGTCAGCGCCCGGCAAACCAACCGCCGATGACTAAAAAAGTTTCGTTTTACTACAGGATCAATGACCTAACACGATAACAAACTATAGATTTTATCTGTTTGAACCTGTATGATGAAAATCATGCCCGCAAAAAAACAAGTAGCCCAGGAGTCGGTCGGTCAGCGGATTCGCGCCCTCCGTCTTGCCAATAACCTCACTCAGGACGAGTTCGCGCAGCAGCTCGGGGTCTCCCGCTCGGCCATCGCCCAGTGGGAGACCGACCGGGCCGGGCAGGTGCGCGAAAATCTTGAGCGCATCTCCAAGGTTCTCGGCACCTCGCTCGCCTATCTGGTCTCGGGCGAGACCGGGTCGCTGCAAGGCGACGAGCTTGCGCTGATGCGCCTCTATCGCGCCTGCGCGCCGGAGGATCGCCAGATCCTGCTCCGAACCGCGAAGCGCCTCGCCCGAAGCTGACACGGCAACGCGCCGACCTCGCCCTCGTCGCGCGCGGCCTTGCGCCCAGCCGCGCGCGCGCGCAGGCGGCGATCAAGGCCGGGCAAGTGGTCTCCGGCACCCGCGCCATCACCCGCCCAAGCGATCCGATCGACGATGACGCCCCCCTCGCACTGCTTGGCTCCGGCCATGGCTGGGTGTCGCGCGGCGGCATCAAGCTCGCCCACGCGCTCGCGTATTTCGGCCTCTCGCCGGCCGGGCGCATCTGTCTCGATATCGGCGCCTCGACCGGCGGCTTCACCGAGGTTCTGTTAGCAAACGACGCAAAATACGTCTATGCGGTTGATGTTGGCCATAACCAACTCTCGGTTAGATTGCGGAACGATCCGTGTGTTCGCGTCATGGAGGAGTGCAATGCCCGGCATCTCGCGCAAGACGCGATCCCCGAGCCGATTGGCGCCCTCGTTTGCGATGTCAGCTTCATCGGCCTGCGCCTCGCCCTGCCGGCCGGTCTCGCCCTCTGCGCGCCCGGCGCCTTCGCGATCGCCCTGATCAAACCCCAGTTCGAAGCCGGGCGGGGTGCGATCGGCAAAGGCGGCATCGTGCGCGATCCCGCGATCCATCGCGCGGTCTGCGACACGATCGAAACCTGGTGGAGCGCGCTGCCATCCTGGCGCGTCATCGGCGTCACCGACAGCCCGATCGCCGGCGGCGACGGCAATCGCGAATTCCTGATCGCCGCCGAAAAATCAGCCTGAGCATTTCCGAATCAGAACGATCAGGCTTTCTTCGCCGGCAAAGCCAGCGCCAGCGACAATTCCTTCAGCCGCGCCGGCGGCACCGGCGCGGGCGCGCCCATCATCAGATCCTCGCCCTGCTGATTGAGCGGGAAGGCGATCACCTCGCGCAGATTCGGTTCGTCGGTCAGCAGCATCACCATCCGGTCGATCCCCGGCGCCGAACCGCCATGCGGCGGCGCGCCATAGCGGAACGCGTTCAGCATGCCGCCGAACCGCGCCTCGACCTCTTCCGCGCCGTACCCGGCGATCTCGAACGCCCGCAGCATGATATCCGGGCGATGATTGCGGATCGCCCCGGACGACAATTCCACCCCGTTGCACACGATGTCGTATTGAAACGCCTTGATGGTCAGCGGGTCCTGGCCGTTCAGCGCCTCAAGACCGCCCTGCGGCATCGAGAACGGGTTGTGCGAAAACCCGATCTGCCCGGTCTCCTCATCCAGTTCGAACATCGGGAAATCGACGATCCAGCAGAACCGGAATTCCGTCCCCGAAATCAATCCCAGATCATGTCCGAGCCTGGTGCGCACCGCACCGGCGAATTTCGCCGCCGCATCCCTGGCACCCGCCGCGAAAAACACCGAATCCCCCGGCTTCGCGCCACAAGCCTCGCGAATCGCCTCGCAGCGCGACGCTTCAAGATTCTTCGCGATCGGACCCTTCGCACCGCCTTCCTCGAAAACGATGTAACCCAGCCCGCCGGCACCCTCGGCGCGCGCCCATTCGTTCAATTTGTCGAAAAAGCTGCGCGGCTGGCCCGCCGTCCCCGGCGCCGGAATCGCGCGCACCACGCCGCCGCCCGCCACGATCTTCGCGAACAGCCCGAACCCCGAATCGCGAAACGCCTCGGTCACATCGGCGATTTCCAGCGGATTGCGCAAATCCGGCTTGTCCGAGCCGTATTTCAGCAGCGCCTCACCATAGGGGATGCGCGGAAACGGCCAGTCGCTGACGCGCTTGCCGCCCGAAAACGCGCGGAACAACCCGCCCAGCACCGGCTCGATCGTCGAGAACACATCCTCCTGCGTCGCGAAGCTCATTTCGAAATCCAACTGATAAAACTCGCCCGGCGCCCGATCCGCCCGGCTCGCCTCGTCGCGAAAACACGGTGCGATCTGGAAATACCGGTCGAACCCGGCCACCATCAGCAACTGCTTGAACTGCTGCGGCGCCTGCGGCAGCGCGTAGAATTTGCCCGGATGCAGCCTGGCCGGGACCAGAAAATCCCGCGCCCCTTCCGGCGAGGACGCGGTCAGGATCGGCGTGGTGAATTCGGTGAACCCGCGTGCCGTCATTTCCCGCCGCAGCCACGCGACCACCTGGGCGCGCAGCATGATGTTGCGGTGCAGCTTTTCCCGCCGCAAATCGATGAACCGGTAGCGCAGCCGCAAATCCTCGGGGAATTGCGCATCCCCCGCCACCTGGATCGGCAGCACATCGGCTGCCGACTGCACCGTGAGGTCCGCCACGCGCAGTTCGATCTCCCCGGTCGGCAGCTTCGGGTTCACCGTCCCGGCTTCGCGCGCCACCACATCCCCAGTCACGGTAATCACGCTTTCCACCCGCAGCGCCTCGGCCGCCTCGAACACCGAAGACCCGTTCGGCACCACGCATTGGGTCATCCCGAAATGATCGCGCAGATCGATGAACAGCAGCCCGCCATGGTCGCGCTTGGCGTGTATCCAGCCGGACAGCCGCGCCGCCGAACCGGCATCGGCCGCGCGCAGGGCGCCGCAATCATGGGTGCGATACTCGTGCATGGGGAACCGATCCTGAATGAAATCCGGGGCAAATGACCGGCCGGCCTCTTTTCTGTCAACCCGCCCCGTGCCACTGACCGGACATGAAGCCGCAAGCGACCTTCCCAGCACCCGTCCTGATCGCCGCCACCGCCGACCTCGCGGCACTCTGCGAGCGTCTTGCGGCGGAACCCTATGTCACGGTCGATACCGAATTCATGCGCGAGCGGACCTATTTCCCCCAGCTCTGCGTGGTCCAGCTCGGCGGTGCCACGGATGTCGCGGTGATCGACGCTCAGGCGCCGGGCCTCGATCTCGCCCCGCTCGGCGCCCTGCTCGCCAATCCGTCCGTCACCAAGGTGTTCCACGCCTGCCGCCAGGATGTCGAAATCTTTCTCCTGAAATTCGGCGCGGTTCCCACCCCGATTTTCGACACCCAGATCGCCGCCATGGTCGCCGGCTTCGGCGATCAGGTCGGTTACGACACGCTGGTCTCATCCCTCGCCGGCGGCGGCATCGACAAGGCCCATCGCTTTTCCGACTGGCAGGCACGCCCGCTCTCGGCGGCGCAGATCGAGTATGCCGCCGCCGACGTGACCTGGCTGCGCCGCGTCTATGAAGCGCTGCGCGACCGGCTGGAGCGCGATTCCCGGTTCGATTGGGTCGCCGAGGAAATGGCCGTCCTCGCCGAACCCGGCACCTACCGCACCGAACCCGAGGAAGCCTGGAAGCGCCTTAAACTGCGCGGCGCCAACCGCCGCCAGCTCGCCCTGATCCAGGCGATCGCCGCCTGGCGCGAGCGCGAGGCGATGCGCATCGACATTCCTCGCCAGCGCGTGGTCAAGGACGAGCAGATCCCCGAACTTGCCGCGATCGCCCCGTCCAACCCCGACGATCTCACCCGCGTACGCGGCCTGTCCAAGGGGTTCGCGGAAGGAAAATCAGGCACTTCGCTCCTCGCCGCCATTCGCGAGGCCAAATCCCTGCCGGACAGCGCCCTGCCCCTACTCCCCCGCGCCAACGAATTCCTCAAGCCATCCCCGGCCATGGTCGCATTATTGAAAGTCCTCCTCGCCGAGTGCGCCAGCGCCCATCACGTCGCCGCGCGGCTGATCGCCTCGTCGGAGGATATCGACCGTCTCGCCGGCGAGGATGCGCCCGACCTGCCCTGCCTGCACGGCTGGCGCGCCGAGATTTTCGGCACCGACGCGCTCCGCCTCAAGGCGGGCAAAATCGCCCTCGCCGCCCGCGGCAAACGGATCGAAACCATCGACCTGCCCGCCTGACCCCGAACCCTCCGAGCATCGCGAGATCGCAACTCGCCGGCGACGGCTCATCTTGGATCGGATGAACCAACACCGTCATAAGACAAGCGTGATCGACCGAAAGTCATCGCGCTCTCAGAATCATGAACTACCAGGCAAACCGGGGCGTAACCGCGCCCGGCCGGACGCCGAACCGCTCCGCCTCCGCGCTGAGCCCAGCCTCGCCGGCACCGGCCAGAATGCCGGTGCGCACCAGAAGCGTGCGGCAGCCCTGCGCCGCCGCCCCGGCGATATCGTGCTCGATACTGTCGCCCACACCGAAAATCCGCGCGTGCGGCATTCCCGGCAGGAGTAAAAACGCCGCCTGATACAGCTTCGGATGCGGCTTGCCGAACCAGCGCACAGTGCCCCCCGCCACGCGATACGCCTCGGCCAGCGCCCCGGCGCCCGGATGCAGCGCTCCATCGGCCAGCATCAGCCGATCCGGGTTGGTGCAGATCGCGGGAACTCCGCGCGCCGCCGCCGCCGCCATCCGCGCCCACAGCGCGTCGTAGCCGTAGCGGTCGGTCTCGGAACCGGCGATCATCACCAGATCGGCCCGATCGGCATCCGCCACCAGCTCGATATCGAAGCCTTCCAGAATATCGAGCGCGGGGTCGCGCGCGAACAGCAGAACCCGGCAGCGCCGGTGCAGCACCTCCGGCGGGTCCGCGCGCAGCGCGGCCCAGCCCACCTCGCCGGAACACAGCGAGGCATCGTAGCATTCCGGCCCGATCCCCATGGCGGCGAGCCGGCGATCATTGTTCGCCGCGCGCCGTCCCGAGTTCGACAGCAGAATGACCACCTTCCCGGCAGCGCGCAGCCGCCTCAGCGTCTCCGCCGCCCCCGGATAGGGTTTTGCTCCGTCATGGATCGTGCCGAACTGGTCGATCAGGAACGCATCCGCCTCGTCCATCAGCGCCGACAGACCCGGAATCATCCGCATGACGCGAGCCCCAGCAGCGCGAGCCGTGCCGTGCCATAGGCCGCCTCGGTCTGCCGTGCCGCCACCACCTCGACCCCCAGAATCCGCGCGCGCAAAGCAGTCCATACCGGGTTCACCGCGCCGCCGCCCACCGTCAGCACCCGGCGCACCGGCGGCGCGCCCAGCTCGGCGAGCCGCCGGTAGCCCAGCGCCTCGATCCGCGCCAACCCCTCCAGCAGCCCGTGCAGAAACCGCGCATCGTCATCCGGGCGCGGCTCCAACCTTGGCCGCAAGCCGGGATCGTTGACCGGAAACCGCTCGCCCGGCGCGGGCAGCGGATAGTAATCGAGCCCGGAATCCCGCGCCGGATCGATCCGCGCCGAAAGTTCCGCGATCCGCTCGGGCGCGAAAAACTGCGCGAGCACCGCCGCTCCGGCATTCGCGGCACCACCGGGCAGGAACTGCCCGAGCAGCCGATGGCTGTAGATACCATGATTGGGCGCGAACACCGGCCGGTCCGACAGCAGCTTCAGTGTCAGGGTCGAGCCCAGCGCCGTCACCCCGTCGCCCGCCCGCGCGGCGCCGGTCGCGAGGAACGAGGCACAGCCATCGGTGGTCCCGGCGACGATCCGCGCATCCGCGCGGAACCCGAAGCGCGCCGCGGCGTCCCGCCCGACCGCGCCGATCACCACCCCCGGCTCGACCACGCGCGGCAGCAGCGAAACATCGAGCCCGAGCCGCCCGATCCAGCCCGGCCACCCGCCCGCGACCGGATCATAGCCCGATTTCAGCGTGTTATTGGCATCCGACACGCCGAGCGGCGCGCCCAGACGATGCGCCACCCAATCCGCCTCATGCAAAACATGGGCAAGCCCAGGCCGATCAAGGAGCGAAACCATCCGCCCAAGCGGCGAGGTCTCGCCATGCGCGGCACTGTCCCGCGGGGCAACCCCGGCGATGCGCGCGACCGCATCCGGCGCCGCCCGGTCATTATAGAGCGAGGCCGGGCCGAGCGGCGCACCCTTCGCATCCGTCGCGAGGATCGTGCCCGACGTGCCATCGACCGCGATGGCATCCACCGCGCCCGGATCGGTCGAAGCGCACAGCACCTCCAGCGCCGCCCCGACCGCCCGCCAGATCGATCCGGGATCGCGCCGGTTCTCCGCCGCGATCCGTGCGGACCCCTGGCCGAGCACCGCCCCGCCCGCATCGATCGCGACCGCCCGAACCCCGGAGGTGCCGAGATCGATCCCGAGCCCGACCCTCACCGCCTCAGCCCCTGCCGATAGGTCTCCGCCTCCCAGCCGAGCAGCGCCGCCTCGTCCGCCTGGCTCAGCGCCACAAGCGGCGCTCCGGGCGGAATCCGTGCCGCGACATCGGCGAGACAGCGCGCCATCGCCAGCGCGGAGGTCGAAGCGTCGCGCCGCAGCAGCGCCCCCGCGCCTGGCACCAAAGCCAATGGCGCGGTCGCTTTCGGCCATTCCGCCGCGCCGGGGCCAAGAAAAATCACATGATCGGGATAGAGCGACCCCGCCCGCGCGACCGCAAGACACACCGGATCGGTCGCCAGCGCGTGCAGCGCAGCGTCGGTCGCGGGCACATAATCGGTGCCGTCCGCCAGGGCGGCCAGACGCCCGATATCGGCTTCCGGCGCCGGGCGCGGCGCCACCGCGAGCCGTTCCGCCACGGTATCGAGCAGCGCCATCGCCGCCGCGACCGTTTCGGCGCACACGGTCAGGCCGTGATTGCCGAGCACGTAAATGTCGAAGCCCGGCTGCGCCGCCACCGCCTCGGCCAATGGCTGGCCGGGCCGCACATAGGGAACGAACGTCCAGAGCAGGCCATCAAGCGCGCGCGCCAGAATTTCCGGCGCATCTTCGCGCACCGCGACGGCGATGGTCGCGACGCAATGCACATGCAGCACCACGCGCCCCGGCAGCAGCGCGTGCATCGCGGTCTCGATCGAGGGGCGCAGCGCGGTGTCGTCGCGCACGAATCGCTGGACACTCTCGACATCCTCGCCGCACGCGAACGCGTGGCACAGCGCGCTGAGCGCTACCGGCACCATGATGTCGCGCGCCTCTGCATCCGCCAGCCACTGGCCGGACGCCTTGATCCAAAGCGTATCGTCGAGCTTGACCGAAGTATTGCCGCCCGCCGCCTGCACGCGCAGCCGGTCCGCCCCGAGCCGCGCCGACGCCGCCGCCAGCTCGGCAAGCGCCGTCACGATGCCGCCATCCACTTGGTGAACTCCACCTGCTCCGCTTGCGTCAGATGCAGCCCGTGCTTGGTGCGCCGGAGCAGAATATCCTCGGCGGTCAGCGCCCACTCGGTGCGGCGCAGAAACTCCGCCTCGATTTCATGGAGCAGCCCGCCGAAATGCCGGCCAAGCGAGCCCATGCCGCGCGCATCTCCCAGCATCTCGCGCGCCCGCGTGCCGTAAAGCCGCGCGTAGTGATGCGCCAAAGTCATCGGCAGAAACGGATATTCGCGGGACAGCGCCGCGAGAAATTCATCGAAATCGGCGTTCTGCATCTCGCCGCCGGGCAGCGAAGCCGTCGCGGTCCACGCGCCGGACGCGCCGTTCAGGAACGGCCTGAGCTTGTCCAGCGCGTGCTCGGCGAGCTTGCGATAGGTGGTGATCTTGCCGCCGAACACCGACAGCAGCGGCGCCTCGCCGGGAAGGTGGTCGATATCGAACACATAATCCCGCGTCACCGCCGAGGGGTTCGCCGCAAGGTCGTCATAGAGCGGCCGCACGCCGGAAAATTCGCTGACGATATCGGCCTCGGTCAAGTGCACCTTCATGTAGCGATTGACGACACGCAAGAGATACCGGCGCTCCGCGTCCTCGACCGCGACATCCTCGGCCGCGCCCTCATAGGGAATGTCGGTGGTGCCGATCAGGCAGAGATCGTCCTCGTAAGGGTTGACGAAAATCACCCGCTTGTCGTCGTTCTGCAACAGGTAGGCCTGCGGCCCCTTCCAGAATTTTTTCACGACGATATGGCTGCCCTTGACCAGCCGCACCTTCGCCGGCGTATTCAGTCCGGCCACGCCCCGCATCACCTCGGCGACCCACGGCCCGGCGGCATTGACCAGGATGCGTGACGTCACGGTTTCTGTCGCGCCGTTATGATCGTCCAGCGTCACCTGCCAGACCCCATCCGCGCGCCGTGCCGAAGCCGCCGCCGTGCGCGGACGAACCTCGGCACCGCGCCGCGCCGCGTCCAGCACGTTCAGCACCACCAGCCGCGCGTCATCGACCCAGCAATCGGAATACTCGAAGCCGCGCGGGAATCCGTCCTTCACCGCATCGCCTTCGGGCGCGCGCCGCAGATCGAGCGCCCGGCTGGCGGGAAGCCTCTCGCGCCCGCCGAGATGATCGTAGAGAAACAGCCCGATCCGCACCATCCAGGCCGGCCGCTGCTCCGGGCTGTGCGGCAGCACGAAGCGCATCGGCCAGACGATATGGGGTGCGGCGCGCAGCAGCACCTCGCGCTCGATCAGCGCCTCGCGCACCAGGCGGAACTCGTAATACTCCAGATAACGCAGCCCGCCATGCACCAACTTGCCCGAGCGCGACGAGGTGCCTTCGGCGAAATCGCCTTTCTCGCACAGCAGGGTTTTCAACCCCCGTCCCGCCGCGTCGCGCGCGATCCCCGCCCCGTTGATGCCGCCGCCGATGACGACGAGATCGTAGTCAGAATTCATGCGGCGCTCGCCGTCTCGTCCTGAATGCCGTAGCCGGAAAACTGCGCCAGGGTCGCGTCGATATCCGCCCTGGTCAGGATATGCGGATTGCCCAGAACCAGCACGTGGTAGTATTGCCGAGCGATCGTCTCCAGCTCGACCGCGCGCCACATCGCCTTGTCCAGATTTTCACCCAGCGCGATCATGCCGTGATTGGCGAGCAAACAGCCCATCCGATCGCGCAGCGCTTCCACCGCATGAACCGACAATGCCTTGGTGCCGAACGTCGCATAGGGCGCGCAGCGGATATCGGTGCCCCCGAACGCCGCGATCATGTAGTGGCACGCTTCGATATTCTTGCGCGCGATCGCCAGCACCGTCGCGAAGGTCGGGTGCGAATGCACGATCGCATTCACCTCGGGCCTTGCCCGCATGATGTCGAGATGAAACCGCCATTCGGTCGAGGGTTTTTTCGGCCCGGTCCAGGTGCCGTATTCGCCCTCGATCGGCATCGCCGCGACCATCTCCGGCTCGATCAGGTGATAGGGCGTGGCCGAAGGCGAAATCAGCATCATGCCGTCATGGCGCACGCTGATATTGCCGGACGTGCCCTGGTTGATGCCGAGCGCGTTCATCTGCTGGCAGGCGTGGATCAGGGCTTTGCGGATCGAAAGTTCGGTCATGGTGGAACGGCTCCTGTTAGACGGATCAGCACGGGTTGAGCGCGGGTTCGCCGGCGATGAACCGGCGCAGCTCCTCGGCCGCCGCTTCGGCCGCGACGGTCACGGTCTTCACCGAGGCGCCGGCGATATGCGGCGTCAGCGTCACGTTCGGCAGATCGAGCAGCGTCCAGTCCGCCGGCACCGGCTCGATCCCGAACGTATCCAGCGCCGCACCGCCCAGTTGGCCGGATCGCAGTGCCGCGGTCAACGCATCGTAATCCACCAGCGGGCCGCGCGCGGTATTGATCAGATAGGCGCCGCGCTTCATCGCGCCGAGCCGCGCGGCGCTCATCATCCCCCTAGTCTCTTCGGTCACGCGCGGATGCAGCGTCACCACATCCGCCTCCGCTAACAGAGCGTCAAGTGCTGCCGCTTCCACCCCATCCGCGCGATCCGCATCCGAAAGACCAACATAAGGGTCATACACCAGAATCCGGCAACCGAACGGTTTCAACAACCGCACTACCCGCGCGCCGATATGGCCGTAGCCGATCACGCCGACGGTCAGTTCCGACAATTCCCGCCCGGTCAGATCGGCGCGATACAGATCGCCCCGCCAGTCATGCGCACGCAGCGAGTCATGCCCGATGCCGATCAGCCGCGTCTGCGCCAGAATCGCGCCGATGGTGAATTCGGCGACCGCGCTCGCGTTGCGCCCCGGCGTATTGACCACGCGAATCTGGCGCGATTTCGCCGCCCGCATGTCGATATTCACCGGTCCGCCGCGCGACACCGCGATCAGCCGCAGCCGGGTCATCCGCTCCAGCATCCGCGCCGAAACCGGAGCCAGATGCGTCACCAGGATCTCGGCAGTGCCGACGAACGCCGCGATCATGTCGGGATCGCCCTGATATTCCTTCAGCCCGTCCATCCCGGCTTTCGCATAGCCGTGCTCCATCGGCTCGTCAGGCCAGGGCAGCGTCATGCTGCGCAGCGACACCGCATCGCCGCAGCGCGCGCGGATCGCGGTCTCGAATTTCTCTGGGCGCATGAAATTATCGCCGATCACCGCGCAATCGCGCGTTTCAGTGTCCATGCCGCGCCTCCTGGAATCGTCCGAATTCGTGCCAAAATCCGGGCATAGCCGCGCGCGCGTGCTGATACACCGGCACTAACGGCGCGTACGTCGCGGCGAGCACCGGATCGGGCGTCTCCGTCTCGCCGAGCAGCGGCACTACCCAGCTTTTCGCGCAATGCGCCATGTCCCGCATGATCCCGAGCGACACCGCGGCGATCATCGCCGCCCCCAGCGCGCCGCTGCCATGTTCCTTGATGATCCGCACCTTCCGGTTCACCACCGCCGCGAAAATCCGCCGCATCGTGTCCGAGCGCGACGCCCCGCCGGTGATGCTGATCACCGAAGGCGCGCCGCCCATCGCCGCATAACAATCCGCCGCGCCTAGCGCGAGGCCTTCGTAAATCGCCCGCATCATCCCCGGCAGATCGAGGCTGCGGTCGAACCCGGCAAGGCTCGCGCGCGCCCGCGCATCGGTGAACGGCCCGCGCTCGCCCGCCGCCAAAATATAGGGATGATACATCGCCTGTGCCGGCGTCGCCGCAAGCACCGCCGCGTCCAGTACCCGCAGCATCGAAGCATGATCCGAGGAGTGCCCCGCCATCCGCACCGCCTGGTCGGCAATACCCACCAGCCAGTCGATGTTCAGTGTCGCCGCCAGGGACGATTGCAACAAGGCGGTCTTGCCCGGCACCGGAAACACCATCCGGTAGCCGCTCAGCGGCGCGTCCTGCGGGCGGTCGAAATCGTCATCGGCGAGCCGGATATTCATCCCGGTGCTGCCGATGATCGAGGTGCCGCAATCCTCCCCGGTGCCGTAAATCCCGGCCCCCAGCGCGCTGCACACCACATCGACATAGCCGAGCACCACCGGCAACCCCGGCGTTAGTCCAAGCCGCCGCGCCGCCGCCCTGCTCAACGCATGATGCACGCGCGTGCCGTCGGTTACCGGCGGCAGCATATGCCGGTATTTCGCCAGCCCCAGCGCATCGATCGTGACATCCGAATAACCGCGCTTGCGCCAGGAGCCGAAAGTGAAACTTCCCTCCGACGGATCGGTCGCGCGCTCGCCGGTCAGGTTGAAATAAAGCCAGTCCTTGCAATGCATCGCGGTCGCGGCGCGGGCGATCTGCTCGGGCCGGTTTTCCGCGAGCCAGAGCAACTGGCCGGATTGCTGGCAGGCGGCGGGCCCGGTTCCCGATTCGCGGAAAATCACCCGTCCCGCGTCACTTTCCCTGATCCGCTCGATGATCGGCCCCGCCCTGCCGTCCAGCCACAGCAAAGCCGGTCCCACCGGTTCGCCAGCTTCATCGATCAGCCAGGTGCCGTCGCCCTGGCCGGTCACCGCGAGCCCGACAACCTCCGCGTCATCGAGTTTTTCCACCACGGCGGCGATAGTCGCGGCGGCTTCGTCCCAGGTCCGCGCCATGTCCTGCTCGGCGACACCGCCCGGCGCCTCGCGATACTGGTTGCGCCGGCTCTCGATCGCTACCGGATCGCCCGCGATATCGAGCGCCACCGCCTTCATCATCGAGGTTCCGGCATCCAGCGCGATGATGAGCTGCCGCGCGCTCACGAAGCCGCCCCATGCGCCAGCGCCGCCCCGCTCTCGGCATCGAACACGTGCAGATCGTCGGGGTCGAAACCGAACCCGATCGTCTCGCCGAGCCGCGCCGCAATGCGTGTCGGGTGAATCGCGATCAGCATCCGCCCCGTCGCCTCGATCGCGACATGCGCCTGATCGCCGAGCCACTGGTTGGAGACCATGACGCCGCGATAGTCGTCACGCCCGAGATGCAGCCGGTGCGGCCGTAATCCCAGCACCACCCGGCGTCCATGGGCGAGCCCGCGCGGCGCCGCCACCGGAATCCGCAGCGCGACAGCCCCCGCCGCATCGAGCGCGTCATAGCCCGCTTCGGTGACGATGCCGGGCAGCGTGTTCATCGGCGGCTCGCCGAAAAACGTCGCGACGAACAAATTCGCCGGCCGGTCGCGCAACTCGGCCGGCGTGCCGTATTGCTGCAACACCCCCGCCTCCATCACCGCGATCCGGTCCGCCATCGCGTTCGCCTCGCCCTGGTCGTGGGTCACCAGAACCGCGGTATAGCCGCGCTCCTGGATCCGCGCCTTCACCCGCCCGCGCAGCACCGCGCGCAATTGCGGTTCGAGCTGCCCCATCGGCTCGTCGAGCAGATGCAGCTCGGCGTTGCGGATCAGCGCCCGCGCGAGCGAGGCGCGCTGCTGCTGCCCGCCTGACAATCCGTTAGGTCGCCGGTTCAGAATCGGGCCGATTTCCAGAAGCTCCGCCACTTCCTTCACCTGCGCGGATGCCGTCGCCGCCTGCGTTCTGTCGCCGCGCAATGCAAACCCGATATTCTCGGCAATGGTGAGCGGCGGATACAGCGCGTAACCCTCGAACGCCATCGCCACCCGGCGCTGCGCCGGCGCCAGATGGTCGATCCGCCGCCCGGCGAGATTGATCGTGCCGCTGCTCACCGTCTCGAATCCGGCAATCATCCGCAGGGTCGAGGTCTTGCCGCAGCCCGACGACCCGAGCAGCGCGATGATCTCGCCGTCCTTGACCTCAAGGTCCATGGTGCGCACCGCATGAACCGGATGGCGCGATCCCTCGCCATAAATCTTGCTGACTGATTCGAGGTTCAGGCTCATGCCGCGATCTCCTCGGAAGACGGCGCCGCCGCCACGCACAGCCCGGTCGCGGCGTCGAACAGCGCGCCCAACCCAGGCTCCGCACCGATCCAGATATGCGAGCCGTGCGGCGGCGGCGTGTCGTGACTCGCCACCAGTTCGGTGCCGTCCTCGGTGCGCAGCAGCACCAGATACCGCTCGTTCATCGGCGTCACCGCGACGATCTGCGCCGCGACCCGCCCCGTCTCCGGCTCGGAAAACAGCATGACCGCTTCAGGACGAATCCCGAACACCGGCTCGCGCGGCGGTGCCGCATCGAAGCCGAACACCAGCCCCGCCGCGCGTACGAGCGTACCCGAACCACGCGCCTGGCCATGCGCCGCGATCAGGTTCATCGGCGGATCGCCGAACAGCCGCGCGATCGCGATGGTTGCCGGCCGGTCATACACCTCGTCGGCCAGGGCGAACTGCGCGATCTCGCCATCGATCAGCACCGCGACCCGGTCGCCGATCGCCATCGCCTCACGAAAATCCTGCGTCACATAAATCGCCGCCGTCTCGCGCTTAGCCAGCAAACGCGGCAGTTCGATGCGCATCTCGTAGCGCAGTTTCGCATCCACGTTGCGCAGCGGATCGTCGAACAGAATCAGCTTCGGCTCGCCCACCAGAGCGCGCGCCAGCGCGGTGCGCTGCTTCTGTCCGTTCGAAAGCTGGCGCGGAAAATGATCGAGTACGTGATCGATCCGCAGCAATTCGGCGACCGATTTCACCTTCGCCGCGATCGGCGCGGTGTCGAGCTTCCGCGCGCGCAGCGGACTCGCGATATTCTCTCGCGCCGGCATGTGCGGATACAGCGCGAAATTCTGGAACGCCATGCCGAGATGCCGCGCCTCCGGCGGATCGCGCGACACATCCCGCCCCGCCAGAACCACCTGCCCGACCGCCCCCGGCTCCAGCCCGGCGATCGCGCGCAGCATCACCGTCTTGCCCACGCCGGACGGTCCGAACAGAACCACCCGCTCATTCTGCCGCACGTCGAGATCGACATCGCGCAGCACGTGGTGGGTGCCGTAACGAACCGACAGTGACGTAACAATGAGCGCGCTCATCCTTTTACCGCTCCCAGGCTCAACCCTTCGACCAGCCAGCGCTGCGCGTAGAGCGCGATCGCCAGGGTCGGAATGATCGACAAAACCACCGCCGCCGCGATCTGACCATACTGAATGCCCGAGGCGGTGACGAAGGCCAGCGCGCCCAATGTCACCGGCTGCTTCGAACCCGAGGCAAGCACCAGCGCAAAAATGAAATTGTTCCACGCGAAAATGAACGCGAGCAGCCCCGCCGCCGCGATGCCCGGCCGCGCCAGCGGAATCGCGATTTTCAGAAATCCCTTGAGCCAGGAATGGCCATCGACGCGATAGGCATATTCGATGTCCGGGCTCGCATCCTCGAAATAGCCGCGCACGATCCACAGAATCAGTGGCAGGGTGATGAGCTGATAAATCCAGATCAGTCCGATATAGGTATTGTCGAGCCCGACCCGCTGGAATTCGAGCGACAGCGGCAGCAGCACCAGCAGGGGTGGCGCGAATTTCAGGGATAGCAGGGTAAACGCCATATCCTCGCCGAGTCGGAACTTGTAGCGCGCGAACGCATAGGCCGCCGGCACGCCAAGCACCAAGGCAACGATCACCGACAATGCCGACAGCAGGAACGAGTTCCACAGATTATGCATGAACGCGATGTTCAGCGTGCCCACCGAGGTTTTCAGATGCCCGGTGATCAACGCCGTGTAATTCATCAGCGTCGGCGGAAAAATCAGCTTCGGCGGCAGCGACAATATTTCCGCATTGGTCTGCAACGACATCACCACGATCCAGAAGATCGGGAACATGAAGAACAGCACGACCAGCAACAGTGCCACACCCCGCAGGGATTTCAGGATCATGTCACGCACCGGCCTTGCTCCGTTCGCGCATCGCGTGCCATTGATTGACGAATAGCTTCGACAACCCGAAGGTAATCGCCCACAGTACCATCAGGATCGCGGAGGACCGGCCGACATTGGTGTTCTGGTAGAAATCGATATAGGATCGGATCTGAAACACCATCAGCGAATCCCCCGGCCCACCCTGGGTCATTCCATACACGATGCTGAACTCCTGAATCGCGGACAGCAGACGAAACAGCGTCGCGGTGATGATGTAAGGCATCAGCATCGGCAGCGTGATCCGAAAGAACACGAACCGCGCCGGCACGCCGTCGAGTTTCGCCGCCTCGAAGGGCTGGGTCGGCAGGCTGCGCAGCCCGGCCAGCAGCAGGATCATGATGAACGGCGTATTCACCCACATGTCGATCAGAATGACGGTGAACATCGCGGTATCCGGGCTCGACGCCCAGCGAAAATTGGTGAACCCCAATCCGTTGACGATCCAGGCATAGACTCCGAAATTCGGGTTGGTCATCAGCTTCCAAATCAGCGAGGCGATCACCGGTGCGACCATCAGCGGCATCAGCAGCGCGACCGAGATGATATTGTTCAGCTTGCTGCGCTCGCGTAGCAGAAGGGCTATGCCAAGGCCGAGCAGCAATTCGAAAATCACGCTGGCACCCATGTAAACCATCGAGACCACGATGGTGTGCCAGAACGTGCCGCTGGAAAACAGATCGATATAGTTGCCGATTCCGACGAAATGCCGGCCGGTCGGAAACGCCATGTTATAGGATTCGAGACTGTACCAGACCGCGGTGAAAAACGGAATCAGAATGCCGATGCACACGATCAGCGCTGGCAGGCTGAGCAGATAGGGCAGCGGATTCGCCCGCCGCCGCGCTGGCTTGGCGGTAATCAACTCGGGATGCGTCGCGATATCGTTCATCGGCTGCTTTCCTGGGAATAGTCGCGGTTGGCGCGGCACGAGGGGAGCGATCTCGCGCCGCGCCGCCGCCACGACCTCAGATTCCCGCGCTCTTCACTTCACGGTCGATATGGGCTGCGAGCTTGTCGAGCCCGGCATCGATGGTGACCTGCCCGGCGACCATGCGTTGCAGCATCGCCGCCCACTCGGTCGTGACATTGAAGAACAGCGGCTGAGGCGTGAAATAAATCTTCGCATCCGGCAGGGTCTTTTCGAACGCCTCGTAAAAGCCCGGATAATTCTTGTCCAGCCGGGCCTTGAACGCGGCATCGTGCCAGGTCGTGTTGCGCACCGGATCGACCAGCTTCTTCTTCACCCCGCCATAAATGCCGAAATTCTTGCCGCTCGCCCATTGGATGAAATACCAGGCCGCGTCCTTCTCTTTCGAAAAACTACTCATCGCGAGCGACCAGATCCAGACATTCGAGGTTGCATGCGTCATTTTCGGGTTCGGCACGAACGCCGCATAGCCGATATGGCCGGATTCCTTGGTCCCCGGACTGTTCTCGAAAAACCCAATGATGTTGGCGTCGTAGATCATGCCGCAACGGCCCGCGCCGAGATCCTGCGCACATTCGTACCAGGTATAGGTCGCCCAGTTTTTCGGCCCCGCCTTCTGGATCATCTCGACCCAGAGCTTGTTCATCGCCTTCGATTCCGCCGAATTCACCGCAGAAGTCAGCTTGGTGCCTTTCACCTCGAAATCCCTGGCGCCGTAGTTGGTATAGGCCGACAGATAACCAGGATGAATCGTCGCCCAGGACCGGCTGCCGCGCACCGCGACGCCATAGGCACCGCCGGCATCCTTGGTAATCTTGGTGCCGATCTCGATCATGTCCGGCAGGTTCTTCGGCGGCTCGATCTTCAGCTTGTCGAAAATCCGCTTGTTGTAACTCACATTATACAGCTCGAAACCGAGCGGCACCGCCCATTGCTTGGCGTTCGCACTTCCCAGCGCCTCGCCCGGCACGCCGGACCACGCATCCGAATCGCGCAGATTGGCGATGATGCCATTGAAATCGTAATTCGGCGCGGTCTTCGCCGGATTCTTCAAGTATGGCTTCATATCGACCAGCCATTGCGCCGGGCCGTACTGCCAGGTCTGATACGCGCCGGTCATCAGAACGTCGTAGCGGTTGGAATGCGACGACAGCGCCGCCGTCACCTTGTCGAAATACACATCCTCGGGAAAGATGTCGTATTGCACATCGATTCCGGTCAGCGCCTTGAAATGCGCGAGATCGGAAATCATCGCATCGGCATAGGGGTGCTTGTTGAGCAGCAGTCGCAGCGTCTTGCCTTTATGCGCCTGCCAGTTGAAATCCGCCGCCAGCGCCTCGGTCGCCACGCCACCCAGCGCGAAATTCGCCGCCGCGGCACCGATACCGAGGCTGGCCATCCGCTTGCCAAAGCCGCGCCGGTCGATCTCCCCCGCAAGCAACGCCTTCGCCGCATCCTTGGTTTTGTCGCTCATGTAAACTCCCGTCATGTTTTATGGTTGAAAATATTGCCGCTTCAGTCGGCAGCCTCGCGCGTCTTCGGCTGCGCGATGAGAAGCCGCGCCGTCATCTCATCGGTGATCAGCGCGGTCGGCAGGCTGGTTTTCAGCATCGCTCGTATCGCCGCAGCTTTCTCCGCCCCGCCCGCCACCGCGAGCACATCGCGTCCGCGCATCGCCTCGGGTGCCACCGCGATCACCCGGTGATGCAGATCGGTCGCGACCGGCTTGCCGTCACGGTCGTAGAATGTGCCGAACGCTTCGGCGATCGCGCCGTCCCGCTGCGCGCGCGCGATTTCCTCAGGCAGGATCATGCCGCTTTCGCAGAGATACGCGGCTTCCCTCACCTCGCCGACGCCGAGCACGAACAGGCTCGCCTCCTCGGCGATGCGCAATGTCTCGCTAACGCCGCGCTGGCGCAGCAGAACCGCGCGGTCGCCCTCGTCATTGGCGTAGAATGGCACCGGCAGGAAATAGGCGGCAGCGCCGGTCTTCTCGGCCAGGGCGTGAACCACGTCGAACGGGTTGGCGCCGACCCGGCGCGGCACCCCGCCCAGCACGGAAACCACGGTCAGGTCAGGACAATCGATGCGCGGCAGATGCTCCACCGCCGCCGCGAGCGTGCGGCCATGACCGATGCCCACGATGCGGTGCTGCCGCTTCTCGAACACGCCGTGCAGATAGGAGGCCGCCGCCCGGCCGAGGCCGGAAAACAAATTGGCTCCCGGCAGCGCCGGCACCACCCGGCAGAAATCGAGCCCGTGGCGCGCTATCAGCTCGCGTTCGAGCGTGATGCACCCGGCCATATCGCCTTCGATCAGAATCCGCACCAGCCCGTCGCGCAGCGCCCTGGCAATCAGGCGCTGCACCTTGGCCGGCGGCACCCGCAACTCGGTGCTGATCTCCGCCTGGGTTAGCGAGGCTTCGTAATAGAGCCACGCGGCGCGAGTCGCCAGTTCGGCATCGTCATGGGCGGGTTTCGATGATGGCTGCGTCATCGCGCGCGGGCTTTCACTGGCGGTTTCCTCGGTCGCTTGCCATGGATGGCAAATGATTATTTCTGTATTGAATGATGAAATAATCAGGCCAAGCTCGCTCTGTCAACCCAATTCGATGCCGCGGCGCACAAAACCGCGCGTTCAGCCCGCGACCGGCTCATAGCCGAACGCCCAGCCGTCATCGCCGAACCAGCAGCGTTCGGGCGGTGCCGCGCATTTCCAGCGAAAACTCCCGATCCGCTCGGCCGTGCCATTGTTGAACGCCGCCCTGAGCCGCTTGCGATAGGCGTCCGGCTCCTCGGGTGCCGACTCATCGCCGACGAAATAGGCCGGCCCGAGATAGGAAGCGGCAAAAGCATCGCCGCGCCGTTCGATGCGAAACCCGCCCCCCGTGATGCCCGGAGAGGGGTCGTACCGCAGATAGCCCAGCGGAAACACCAGCCGCCCGCCCGCCGCCAGGCGGTCGATCCAGCGCGCCACCGGCCGCTCGACCCCGAAATTGACATAGATGCAGTCCGTCGCCGCTTCGGGAAATTCGGCGGCGTTCCCGTCGATGACGGTCACGTTGCCGAATCCCGCCAGATTGTCCCGCGCGCGCGCGGCGAGGCGGCGATCGATCTCGACCGCCTGAACATGGCCGCCCGGCCCGACCAGTTTCGCGAGAATCGCGGTGTAATAGCCGGTGCCCGCGCCAAGATGCGCGACCGCCTCGCCTGGCTTCGGCGCCAGCGCATCAAGCCAGAGCGCGTGCAGCACCGGGCTGCCGTTATTGACGCCGCGCTCCGGGTCCAGCGGGATGACGACATCCTGATAGACATTCGTCAGATCGCCCGCCGCCAACGCGCGCCATGGAAACGGGCCTAGGAAATCCTCACGCGGCACGGCGCCGAACGCGTCCTCCAGCCGCGAATTGCCGGCAACGCCGGCCAGCGCCAGCATCCGCTTTGCGTAGTCGCGCCTTACGGCATCGAGCTCCGCGCGATCATGGGAGCCAGACATGACATCACCGCCCCGTTCACTTCGCTTCGATCACCCGCGCATAATCGCGTCGAAGCGGTCGCGCGGGCGTGTTTCGGATGCGGCACGCGAATTTCATCGTCCCGTCCACTTCGCTTCGATCACCCGCGCTCCGGGCGGAATCACCGTCTCCCGCGTCTGCCTGTCCTCGTGCTTGCGAATCGCGTGCAGCAGCACGAACAGCACGGCGGTATTGAGCATCCCCGGCGGAATCCACTGGATGATCCCGCCGAGCAACTGGTCGTGGATCGGCGAAATGCCGGGATAGAGCCGGCCGCACAGCTCGTAGAAATCGTAGAAACTGGTCCGCGACAGCGCGATCGTGCCGGCCACCGCGATTTGCGGAAACATCGTCAGGAACCCAGCCGCCATCCGCGCGAAAAACGAATAGGGGCAGGCCGGGCGCGGCCTCGGGTCGAGCACCACCAGCCAGAACAGCAGCCCGGTCGCGATCATCGACAGGTTCATGACCGCATACAGGGTGGGGTCGAGCATCGAGACGAAATCGACCGACGGAATCACCCAGATATCGGTCACCGCGATCGCCAGCACCGCGGCGACCAGCGGATGGCGCAGCACCGCGAGCGGCGCGCGAACCGGCTTCGACGCCGCGATGCCAATCAGCTCGGACGGCACGCCGCGCGCCAGCACATCGCGCGGCCAGGCGAAAGCGATCAGGAACGGCCCGAACACGCCGAGCGTCATCTGCTGCAGCCGGTTGAGGAAGAACATATGCTGGGCGGCATATTCGAACCGCGTCTGCACCACGGCATAGATCGCGACGATTCCGGCGAAATAGCACAGGCTCCGCCACAAGGCCGGGCGCGCGCCCGCCGCCGTGCGGGCAAGCCCGCGCCCGTACCAGAAGGCGAACAGCCAGCACAAGGCAAAGACCGGGATGTTGAACACGAACGGCGCGGCATAGGGCAGATCGGCGGGCACGAACCGGCACGCGAGGTCGAGCGCCGCTCCCGCGATCAGGATCGCCCCGATCGCGTAACAATCAATCCGGTCGAAGCCGTGGCGCGCGTCATCCATGGCGCCAAATATAAGGCTAAATCGGCACCCCGGCCAGGATGCGGTTGGTGCGGATGGTCTGCAGCGTCTGCACGCGCGAAACGTTGGGGGCCGAAATCAGTTGCTCGGTCAGCCTATTCTCGTGCGCAGCGTCGCGCGCGACGAATTTCATCAGGAAATCGCCGCCGCCTCTGATCATGTGGCACTCGCGCAGCTCCTCCCAGGAGGAAATCATCGTCTCGAACGCCTCCAGCACGCTCTGGCGCTGGCTGTCGAGCCCGACAATGGCGAAAAACTGGATCTGCCAGCCGAGTTTCTGCGGATCGGTCTCGGCGTGATAGCCCTTGATCAGCCCGGCCTCCTCCAGCCGGCGCACCCGGCGCAGGCAGGGCGGCGGCGAAATGCCGGCGCGGCTGGCCAGCTCCACATTGGTCATCCGCCCGTTTTCCTGCAACTCGGTCAGAATTCGCCGGTCGATATCGTCGAGCTGGGGCAGGTCGGCGGGGCGTGAAGCCGCGTTGGAGTTCGTGGTCGGGTTCGGCTGGGCCGGGGCAGGCGGCATGGATATCACCAGGGACAGGGTTATTGACGCAATATAATTGCATATCGCGCCGCTGTGAATGCACGCAAGATCATTGCCGCCGGAATGGCGGAAAGCGGTGCCGCGCAATGTCCTTGTGCGACGCGATACAACCTCGATATGATAAAATCGAGACAGTTCGGGTTGGTGGCGAAAGACATGGCCGAGACACATAAAACGATCGAGACGCAGGTTCTGATCATCGGCGCGGGGCCGGCCGGCTACACGGCGGCGATCTATGCGGCGCGGGCCAATCTCAAGCCGGTTCTGGTGGCCGGGCTGCAGCCGGGCGGCCAGCTCATGATCACCACCGATGTCGAGAATTATCCCGGCTTCGCCGATGTCATCCAGGGCCCATGGCTGATGGAACAAATGGCGGCGCAGGCCGCCCATGTCGGCACCACCATCGAGCACGACATCATCACCTCGGTCGATTTTTCCGCCCCCCCCCTGCGCGCGACCGGCGATTCCGGCACACTCTATCTGGCCGACGCCGTGGTCATCGCCACCGGGGCGCAGGCGCGCTGGCTCGGCCTGCCCGCCGAGCGGCGTTTCCAGGGCGCCGGGGTTTCCGCCTGCGCGACCTGCGACGGATTTTTCTATCGCGGCAAGGCGGTGGCCGTGGTCGGTGGCGGCAATACCGCGGTCGAGGAAGCGCTCTATCTGACCCACCATGCCAGAAGCGTCACCCTGATCCATCGGCGCGACGCGCTGCGCGCCGAAAAAATCCTGCAGGACCGGCTGTTCGCCAACCCGAAGATCGAGGTCGTCTGGGACCACACGGTCGAGGACATTACCGGCGCAGGTACCCCTCCGGTGGTCACCGGCGCGCGGCTGCGCAATGTCAGGTCGGGTGCCGCGCGCGAGATCGCGGTGGACGGCGTGTTCGTCGCGATCGGCCATGATCCGGCGACCGCCTTGTTCCGCGGCCAGCTCGACATGGACGAGGATGGCTATATCGCCACCGTGCCGGGCAGCACGAAAACCTCGGTCCCAGGCGTGTTCGCCGCCGGCGACGTGCAGGACCGGATTTTCCGCCAGGCGGTGACGGCCGCCGGCTCGGGCTGCATCGCCGCCCTTGAAGCCGAAAAATTCATCGCCGCGCACGCCGCACTGGAACGGCGCGCGGCGTGAGAGTAATGAAACTATCAAGAATGCAACGGCCCCGAATCGGGCCGCGGAAGGGAAGCTGATCGTGACGGGCAATCATATGGACTGGGACAAGCTGCGCGTGTTCCACGCGGTCGCCGAAGCCGGCAGCTTCACCCATGCGGGCGACACGCTGAACCTGTCGCAATCGGCGGTATCGCGGCAGATCTCGGCGCTGGAGGAGGCGCTGTCGGTGCCGCTGTTCCACCGCCACGCGCGCGGGCTGATCCTGACCGAACAGGGCGAGCAGCTCAATCGCACGGTGCGCGAGGTGTTCGCCAAGCTCGCGATGACCGAGGCACTGCTCGCCGAGAGCAAGGAACGCCCGGCCGGCCGGCTGAAAGTCACCACCACCCATAGCTTCGGCGTCGCCTGGCTCGCGCCGAGGCTGAAAACCTTCCTCAACCAGTATCCCGATGTGAGCATGACGCTCCTGCTCGACGATACCGATCTCGACCTTGCGATGCGCGAGGCGGATGTCGCGATCAGGATGCACGCGCCGCGTCAGCCCGATCTGGTACAGCGCTCGCTCGGCGAAATCCGCTGGCAGATCTGGGCGGCGGAGGATTATCTCGCCGGCGCGGGCGGAACGCCGCAACGGCCCGAGGATCTCGACCGGCACCGACTGATCCTGTTCGGCGACCGCAAGCCGCCGGTGCAGGATGTCAACTGGCTCGCCGCTCTCGGCCGGCCCGAGGGTGCGGCACCGCGCTCCGGCGCGCTGGAGGTGAACTCGCTGCAAGCCATGCTGATCGCGATCAAGAGCGGGCTCGGCATCGGCGCGGTGCCGGAATACCTCGCCGAGGACATGACCGGCATGGTGCGCATCCTGCCCGACACGAATACGCCGAAAATCGACATGTATTTCGTCTACCCGGAGGAATTGCGGAACTCGAAGCGGGTCGGCGTGTTCCGCGACTTCCTGGTGAGCGAAATCGGCCGGCGCTAGCTTTTCCGCTGGCATGCGAGCCGAAACCGAGGCAATCCGGGGGCACCGCTCACCTTGCCGCGATCATGCGACAATTTCATGGCGGATTCGCGCAATCCGCCCTTCCATAATTGCTGCGGCGCCATATGTGTTGAGCAGGCCAAGCGTTCGGCCACGGAATTCGGCGTTCGCGCCGTCCGCTATCCGGCCCTGACCGGCCGGATGGGGATCTTCGGATCCCAACGTCTCCCAGACGTGAAGCCTCCCTGTTGACTTACCCCGCCGGTTTCCCCGGCGGGGCTTTTTTATGTCTGTTCTATGACATGACGGGTCTAGCCAAGAGAAGCAGACCGGGCAACGTCATGCGATGGAACCCCCCGCAATTCGCCGGTCTGTGTTGCATTCAAGACACGCTTTGACGATCAGGATTCCGGCCTCGCGCAGGCTCGGCAGATCGAGCGACGGCGCGCCGCCCAGCGCATCCGGCATGTCCGGCAGGCACGGCACATGGACGAACCCGGCGCGGATCGCCGTCGCCTCGGCGCGGTGGCGGGCGAGGTAGAACGCGGCGTTGCAGGCGAAGGTGCCGGCGGTCTGGGACACAGTGGCGGGAATCCCCGCCTCGCCCAGCAGCGCGCAGGCCGCCTTGATCGGCAGGGTGGAAAAATACGCCGCCGGGCCGCCGGGGATCACCGGCTCGTCGATCGGCTGCGCCCCAAGATTGTCCGGGATTCGCGCATCGATCACATTGATCGCCACTCGTTCGAGCGAAACCCCGCTCCGCCCGCTCGCCAGCCCGAATCCCAGCACGACATCCGGCCGATAGGCCGCGATCGCCGCATTCAGCGTTGCCCCCAGCGGCGCGAAGGCGCAGGGCAGGATGGCATAAACGATCGCCGCCCCTGAAACCGGCGTCGCCGCCAGGGTTTCCGCCAGGATCGCCGAGGGATTGACGGCATCGCCGCCGAACGGCTCGAAGCCGGTGACCAGAATGCGCATCGCTCAGCTATAGAAGATGCGCCCCGATCATGCGATGAATCGGCGATGCGCTGGTATTTCGCGATCGACGAGGGCGGCAGCGACGGCGATGCCGGCCTGCATGCCCGGCTTGCGGTGCGCTCCGCAGCCCTCGCCGGCACGCTCGAACCCCGCCTGCTCTATCACGGCGCGCGCAACGAGTTCACCCGCTGGATGGAGCGGCACGGCGTCACGGTCATCGACGCCGAGCCGCCCTGCCTCGATGCGATGCGCGTGGCCGAGGCGCGCGGCGCGTTCCGCGCCCATTCGCTCGGCCACTGGCTGCGCCTCGCCATCCCGCTGATCGACCGGGACGCCGATTTCGCCCTCTATACCGATTGCGACATCGCCTTCCTCCGCCCGGTCGACTGGGGCGCGATCCGCCCGCGCGTCTTCGCCGCCGCCCCCGAATTCGCGCCCGATGTCTGGAACTACTTCAATTCCGGCGTGATGGTGCTGAACCTGGCGGCGCTGCGGTCGAGCCAGCCCGCCTTCGAGACGGTACTGCGCGCCCGCTTCGCGGAGGCCGATGCGCGAACCTACGACGACCAGGTGGCGCTCAACCAGGCCTTCCGCGGCCACTGGGACCGGCTCGATCCCGGCCTGAACGCAAAACCCTACTGGCCGCACGACCCGCGCGCCGGCGTACTGCATTTCCACGGCCCCAAGCTCGGCGGCATCGAAGCCATCGCCGACAGGCACTGGAACTGGTCCGACCCAACCTCCCGCGCCATCGGCGCGCTGTGCGACGCCCATGTCCCCCGCTACGTCGCCTGGCTGACCGATCTCGGGGAACGGATGCAAATGGTCGATATCGGCCTCGCGCTCCGGCTGCACCGCGTGGCGGGCAGACTCGCCGCCTACCAGCGCACCAACGCGCCCCGCACCCACGACCTGACCTTCATGCGCGCACACCTTTTCGCCGACTGAGTTCGCACCCCGAATGTCGGCCCCGTCATTGCGAGGCGCGAAAGCGCCGATGCAATCCACCACACTGGTCAAGGCGAAATCGGACGACGGTGTCAGCTTTTTAGGTGACACCGACCGAAAGATGAGGCGGAATGCGCCGATGCAACCGCCCCGAACCATGGACGATCCCGTGCCCAAAAGAACCGGCGATGCCGCCCGCCCGCAGCGCAATTTCATTCCGCTTCTGCCAAAACAGACGGACGAAACGATCATCCTCGATCTGGTCAATCGGCTGCGCGACGCTCCGGGGAATGAGGAGTGATGTCCGCGATGCCGGAACCAGCCTGGATTTGCGCCACCTGCGGCGTGCAGACGAACGCCTCGGCCCAGCCGCCGGACCTCTGCGCGATCTGCGCCGATCCACGCCAATACGTGCCCACCGGCGGCCAGCGCTGGACCACGATGGACGCGCTGGCAAACGGCCACCGCAATTGCTTTCAAAACCATGAACCGAACCTCACCGGCATCGGCACCGAGCCGCATTTCGCGATCGGCCAGCGCGCCCTGCTGGTCCGCACCCCGAACGGCAACATCCTGTGGGATTGCATCAGCCTGCTCGACGCCGCTACGCGCGACATCGTCACGGCCCTCGGCGGCATCGCGGCGATCGCCATTTCCCACCCGCATTTCCACGCGACCATGGTGGACTGGAGCCGCGCCTTCGGCGACGCGCCGATCCATGTCCATGCCGCCGACCGCGCTTCGGTCGCCCGTCCCGACCCCGCGATCCGCTTCTGGTCCGGCGAGACGAGCGAAATTCTCGACGGCGTCACCCTGATCAACACCGGCGGCCATTTCGAGGGCGCGACCGTGCTGCACTGGCGCGACGGCACGGATGGGCGCGGCGTCCTGCTCACCGCCGATATCGCGAGTGTGGCCGCCGACACGCGCTATGTCAGCTTCCTGCGCAGCTATCCGAATTATATTCCGCTCGGCCGCGCTTCGGTCGAACGCATCGCCGCCACGCTGGAACCTTACGATTTCGAGCGGATCTACGGCGGCTGGTGGCATTCCGTCATCGCCCAGGACGCCAAAGCCGCGCTCCGCCGCTCCGCCACACGCTACCTCGCCGCGATCGACGGCCACTATCCCTGACCCTGCGCGTCGCTCCGCTCCGCGACACTCTCATACACCAGCATCGGCACCGCATCGCGCACGAACTCCTCGCACTCGACCATGCCGATCGCGCCCAGAACCGTGCGCGAGGCGAAATTGTCAGCCCGCGCGACGGCCACGATCCGCCCAAGCCCCGCCTGCCCATGGCCATAGCGCAACGCGGCACCCGCCGCCTCGCGCGCCAGCCCGGCCCCCCGAACCTCCGGCCATAACGCGAACCGCAGCGCAATCCCGCGCTGATCCGGCCGCTCCGCCAGACCCGTCATCCCCAGGAAATTGCCGGTGTGCAGCCCCCGCACCGCCCAAATCCCGAACCCCAGCGCACCCCACGCCGCAACATCCTCGGCCAACTCCTCGACCACGCGCTCGCGCGTCCGCACCCCGCCCAGCATCATCGCGAACGCCCGCGGATCGGTCTTCAACGCCACCAGATCCGCCAAATCCCCCCACCCCACCGGCTCCAACCGCAGCCTGGCCGTGGCGACACACCATGCCGGGTTGCTCATGGGTCGCGCGGGGTTTCACCCTGATCCCCATCAGGGGGCTTTGCCCCCTGAACCCCCACCAAAGGCCGAGCCTTTGGAATCCAGAACTGCGGCTCAGGGCAGGCGGGGCTAACGCTCACGACGAGCACGTTCTGGCCCCGCCTGTCCTGAGCCGCAAATCCCGGTTCTAAGGGCCTAGCCCTTAGCGGAGTCCAGAGGCGGAGCCTCTGGCGGGGTATGGGGCGGAAGGCGCCAAGGTTCCATTGGCGAAAGCCAATGGAAAGCGCCTGAAGGGGGAGCCCCATGCGCCCATGCACACCCCGCATCGGCGTGTCACCGTGTCAGGGGGCGATATTTGATGCGGTGGGGTTCGGTGGCGTCGGCCCCGAGGCGGCGGCGTTTATCCTCTTCGTAGGCCTCGAAGTTGCCTTCGAACCATTCGACGTGGCTGTCGCCCTCGAAGGCGAGGATATGGGTGGCGAGGCGGTCGAGGAACCAGCGGTCGTGCGAGATGATGACGGCGCAGCCGGGGAATTCCATCAGCGCCTCTTCGAGCGCGCGCAGGGTATCGACGTCCAGATCGTTGGTCGGCTCGTCCAGCAGAATGACGTTGTGTTCGCCCTTGAGCATTTTCGCGAGATGCACGCGGTTGCGCTCGCCGCCGGAGAGGATGCCGACTTTCTTCTGCTGATCGGCGCCCTTGAAGTTGAACGCGCCGACATAGGCGCGCGACGGCACCGCGCGCTTGCCGAGATGGATCACGTCGGTGCCGCCCGAGATTTCCTCCCAGACCGATTTGTCGGCGTTCAGGCTGTCGCGCGACTGATCGACATAGCCGAGCCGGACGGTATCGCCGACCTTGAACGTGCCGGAATCCGGGTGGTCGGCGCCGGTGATCATCTTGAACAGCGTGGTCTTGCCCGCGCCGTTCGGGCCGATCACGCCGACGATGCCGCCCGGCGGCAGCTTGAACGACACGCCGTCGATCAGCAGGTTGTTGCCGAAGCCCTTGCGCAGGGCTTCCGCCTCGATGACGGTGCCGCCCAGGCGCGGGCCGGGCGGGATGACGATATCGGCGACGCCCGATACCTGCTCCTGCGATTTCGCCAGCATGTCCTCGTAGCGGGTGATGCGCGCGCGGCTTTTCGCCTGCCGAGCCTTGGGCGACGCGCCGATCCATTCGCGCTCTTCCTTGAGCGCGCGCTGGCGGGCGGATTCCTCTTTCTCTTCCTGCGCCAGCCGCTTCTGCTTCTGCTCCAGCCAGGAGGTGTAATTGCCCTCGAACGGATAGCCGCGGCCGCGTTCGAGTTCGAGAATCCAGTTGGTGACGTTTTCGAGAAAATACCGGTCATGGGTCACCACGATCACGGTGCCGGCATAGTTGCGCAGGGTTTTTTCCAGCCAGGCGACCGATTCGGCGTCGAGATGGTTGGTCGGTTCGTCGAGTAGCAGCAGATCGGGCTTTTCCAGCAGCAGCCGGCACAAGGCCACCCGCCTGCGCTCGCCGCCCGAAAGATTGGTGACCGCGCTTTCGGCCGACGGGCAGCGCAGCGCGTCGAGCGCGATATCGATCCGCCGGTCGAGTTCCCAGCCGTCCTTGGCGTCGATTTTCTCCTGCAATTCCGCCTGCTCGGCGAGCAAGGCGTTCATCCTGGCGTCGTCCATCGGCTCGGCGAATTCTTCCGAGATCGCGTTGAACCGGGCGATCGCCGCGCGTAGTTCGGCGAAGGCGAGCGCGACGTTTTCTCCCACCGTCAAGCCGGCGTCGAGATGCGGTTCCTGCGACAGATAGCCGATGGTGGCCCCCTCGGCGGCCCAGGCTTCGCCGCCGAACTCCTTTTCGATCCCGGCCATGATTTTGAGCAGGGTGGATTTGCCCGCGCCATTGACGCCGAGCACGCCGATTTTCACGCCGGGCAGGAAGGACAGGGTGATTCCCTTGAACACCTCGCGCCCGCCGGGGAAGGCTTTGGTGAGGTCTTTCATCACGTAGACGTATTGATAGCTGGGCATGATGTTGATTTCCTTAAATAATTTTAGCGTTTTTCGGCCTGTGTAGAATCTGTGCAGGTCGAAATCGCAATGATCTCAGGTATTGGGCTGTTTCATGTGCCGCCACTCGGGCTCTGGGCGCTCCGGTTACAGGCCAGCCAACGGGCGAATTTGGGGTTTGGGTCCACATGGCGCCGGTATTCGCATAATTCTGGCACCAGTTACAGGGCTTGATCTTTCTCCTTGCTGCCGGGGCAGATCGGGCCATCGCGGGGTGAGGATAGGTAACGCTTACCCCAAATCAGTGTGCGAAAAGTCCTTCCCTTTGTAGAGGAGCGGGATGTTTTGCGCCTTGGCGCAAGCATAAGAGAGACAGTCTGCCAAGTTGAGCTGGGCGGGATGGCCCCTGCCTTTTCCATAATCGGCAAAAGCTTTCACCGCCAAGCTGGCTGTTCTCGCATCCATCGGTGCGAGCCTGATTCTGGCCTCGTCCAAGAGAGCCTGAATCCGCTGTTCCACCTCAACCGGATCAATCCCCAGTTTTGTTGAAAGCCTCATGGCAGCTTCCAGAATAACCAAAGCCGATGTGCAGCACTCCGCCGCCTCGATCTTGTTCGCAAATTCGGTTGCATCGGGCTCCTTGGAAAGGATCGCGACGATGACCGACGTGTCGATGAACATCAGGGATGACCCCACATCGCGTCGATCTCGTCCTTCGTCATATCCCGCCCGCCTGGCTTGGCCAAAGCGGCAAGTTCGTCCGCGATAGCACCTAAACGCTCTGCGAGAGATTGCCGAGCGGCCACGCGCCGGTATTCCGCTTCCAGGGCCTCAACAACAGCCTCGGTCATGGAGATGTGGCGGCGCTGCGCAATTCGTCTGGCAAGCTCGCGCGCACGAGGGTCTCGTATTTGTAGATTCATAGCGGCGGTCCCAATTCAAACGTAATTATTCTATTTGTACCATATAATGGCACATTTGTCATGGCAGCAACAGCCGTTCTTTGTTCGGACCGGCAAACCCCCGTTCCTTGTCCCGTCCCTGGGAACAATAACCCGCAATGCGCGCAGGCCGTCAAAGGATGGACGCGCAGCGGCCACCGCCGCGGACGGCGCGCAGACGCGCGCAGCCCGACGGGCGAGCACGGCGAGCGGCCTTGCACAGCCGAGCACATGCAGGGAGAATCAAGATCAGAAGGGAGGTGAATGACGCGGTGGCGCGATCGGCGGCGTCATTGCAATATCGCAGCATGCGCTTGCATTCCTTGGTCTGTTGTAGAAACATAACCCAATACCACACCTAACGGCCGGTATTACCCAGTTACTTAGGTAGTTATATTGGCAGTTTCATATGCAGTAATATAGGTAGTTATAGCGTGAGTTATATAGGCAGTTATCCGAGTAGATAGATGGGTAGTTTCAGGTTTTGCACCTTCTCCATATCCAACCATTTGAAAGCTGTTTTACGAGGATTTCGAGGGCTCATTCGGCGAAGCCGGCATGTCACTCGCGGCAGGCCAACGGGGCTTTGACGATTTGAGTGGCTTCTTGGCCCGATGATAGGTCGCCGTCAGAACCTCCACCGTCCAGGGTTTGCCCGTGCCGTAAATCACCCCCGCACGCGTCAGAATCGCGGCGATTTCCGCCCATTTCCAATGTGCGTCCAGCAACCCATTTATCCGAGGCGCTTGCAGCCGGAACCACGCCGTCAGGATTGTCACCCCCGGCTCGTACGAGGCCGCGAACTCATCCACCAGAGCTTGAATCTCAGCCTCCGTATGCGGCGGTGGCCGGTTCAACATGCGTCAAAACCTCCAAGGTTAGCGCGAGGGGCAAACAGTAACTGGCCCTGTAACTGGTCATTAGCGCCATATTGTCCCGGAAGCTACCATTGCGGTCATTATTGCGCAGCGCCAAGGTAAAAGTGCAACCAGGGGCTTGCCCCCCGTAAAATATCGTAGGGATGGCAAAACTCAAACCGCCGCAGCGCCGCCGTCGCTCAAAAGCTTCCGCCACCAATGGTTGAATGGTAGGCTTTTGGCGTGTTCCGCTTTGCCCACTCCGTACCGAGAACAACCGATGAAACCTGCTGGGAACCGCTGGGAGATCACTTGCGGGAAGTCGCCAAAATGACACACGATTTCGGCGAGCCGCTCAAATTGGCAAACTGGGGGGAAGCTTCTGGGTTGTTACACGACATCGGCAAGGCGTCGGACGCCTACCAGTCCTATATCCGTGGCAGGGGCGTCAGCCCCGACCATAGCACTGCGGGCGCTGTGGAAGCGGTACAGCAATTTGGGCCGTTAGGGCGCTTTCTGGCCTTTGCCGTGGCGGGGCACCATGCCGGTCTTGCGGACGGCAAATCCCTGAACGAGCGGCTGCGAAAGAAGCTGGAGAAATACACGGGGTGGGAAGCCTATACTGGCTCGCTCCCCTCGCTGGCGCTGCCTGACTGGGGTAAGGATGCAAACCGGCGAAACCCGGAGAAGTATTTCACGCAGTCCTTCTTTGTGCGGATGCTGTTTTCTTGCCTGGTGGACGCGGATTTTCTCGCCACGGAGGCCTTCTATGATCCCGCCGCCGCCAAAACGCGGGATGGTTTCGCCGCCACTCCTGATCTGCACGCCCGCCTTGCGGACTTCATGGCGAAATTTGCCCAGGCGAAAGCCACAGAGAAGGCCAGAGAGTTGAACAGGCTTCGCAACCAAATTCTGTCCCGTGCCCGTGAGAGCGCCGCCTTAGCCCCTGGTCTTTTTACCATGACGGTCCCCACCGGCGGCGGCAAAACCCTGGCGTCTCTCTCTTTTGCGCTGGAGCACGCGGCGAAGCACGGGTTGCGGCGGGTTATCTACGTTGCCCCCTACACCTCGATCATCGAACAGACGGCACAGGTCTTCAAGAACGCCCTGGGCGATGCGGACGTGCTGGAGCACCATAGCGGTTTTGACGGAAACAAGGCGAAA
Organism: Acidiphilium sp. AL; assembly: GCF_025499445.1. Taxonomy (NCBI): domain Bacteria; kingdom Pseudomonadati; phylum Pseudomonadota; class Alphaproteobacteria; order Acetobacterales; family Acidocellaceae; genus Acidiphilium; species Acidiphilium sp. AL. The sequence goes on along the minus strand of NZ_JAIMBZ010000016.1, from coordinate 7,485 downwards.
GAGGAGGCCGACCCGGATGGGGTTAAGAAACTCCGTAATGCGACGGAGAATTGGGCGGAGCCGGTCATCGTGACCACGGCGGTGCAGTTCTTCGAGAGCCTGTTTGCCGCACGGCCTTCCGCCTGCCGCAAACTGCACAACATCGCGCGCAGCGTGATCGTGCTGGACGAAGCCCAGACATTGCCTTTACCCGTGCTGCGGCCCTGTCTCGCGGCATTGGAGGAGTTGACGCTGAATTACGGCGCCAGCGTGGTGTTGTGTACGGCCACGCAGCCCGCTTGGCGGCGCCAGGATAATGCCTTGCCACGCATGAAAGACAAGCGGCAACTCGGGTTTGACATCGGCCCGGAGCGTGAGTTGGCCCCTGACCCCGAAGCCTTGTTTGCAGCCCTGAAGCGCGTTCGGGTTGAGGTTTTGCCGGCGCCGGTAACGGATGCTGAAATTGCCGCCCGGTTCGTGAAACAGGACCGGATGCTGTGCATCGTGAATACCCGCGCCCATGCCAAGGCGCTGTTTGGGTTGATTGCCGCTCTGCCAAGCGCGCGGCATTTGACGACGCTGATGTGTGCCGCCCATCGGCGCGAAGTGCTGGTGCAAATTCGTGACGACCTGGCGAATTCGCGCCCGGTGCGTCTGGTGGCGACCAGCCTGATTGAGGCCGGAGTGGACGTTGACTTCGCCGAGGTCTGGCGCGCGAAAGCGGGGCTGGACTCAATCGCGCAAGCGGCGGGGCGGTGCAATAGGGAAGGGAAGTTGCCGGAGAAGGGCCGGGTGGTGGTGTTTGAGCCGGCTGACCACAAGACGCCCCGCGCCTTCCGTGCATTTTCTCAGGCCGCCGAGGGGCCGCTGAAGATGCCGGACCCACTGGGGCTGGAAGCGGTACAAGGCTATTTCCAGGAGCTTTACTTCAATAAGGGGCCAGACCAGCTGGATGCACTCACGGTAGGAGAGTTCCCAGGCGTGCTGCGCGCCGTGGCTGAGAGCGGTGCGGACTTTCCCTTCGCCAGCATTGCCGAAGCGTTCCGGTTGATTGATGACAGGATGCGCAACGTGATCGTGAATTGGCGCGGCGGCGCCGGAGAGGCGCTGGAAGCATTGCGTCATGCCCCGGTGCCGCCGCGCGGCACGCTGCAGAAGCTTCAGCAATATACCGTGCCGGTGCCCGAGGACGTGTGGCAGGGGCTGCGCAAGAGCGGGGGCATCCAGCCAGTGCGGCCAGATGCTTATGACGAGCGGTTTATGGTGGTGGAAAGTGCAGGTCTTTATGACGAGGTAAGTGGGCTGAGTCTGGATGATCCATGGGAGCGAGGAGCGGAGGAGAATGTTCTTTAACATCCGTCCAATATAATCTTCGTGTTGATTTCCTTTGCAAGAACATTGACCCGGTTCCGCGCATGTGGCAAACAGGCTTCCTGGCCAAAAGGAGGCTGGGCAAATGCGTCGACGTCAAAAGCTGACAATCAGGTTAAGTATTGGCGCGTTTCATCTCGAAGTCGAAATTGAGCCCATAATAGTCGGGCGGCGTGAGACCGCCTGTGGATCGAAACGTGTTAATCTCGTTTGCAACTGACGCGCAAAAGCCCCTGACAGAAATGTCGGGGGCAATTTTCTCTTCGCTCAACGGGCACTGCCAACAAAGAATTTACCAGGACCAAAGCGTCGGGATTGAAGTTTGGTAAAATTCCGTCAACAATTCCCTTACAAGTAGAGCGATTCGGAGCGTCCAATCATGAGTTATGGCGTCCGTTTGCATGTCTGGGGCGATTATGCCTGCTTCACGCGCCCAGAGATGAAGGTTGAGCGCGTCTCCTATGACGTGATGACGCCCTCCGCCGCGCGGGGGATTCTGGAGGCGATTCACTGGAAGCCCGCCATCCTTTGGCAGGTGGACCGGATTCATGTGCTGAAGCCGATCCGCTTTCAGACCATCCGCCGCAACGAAGTGAACAACAAAATCTCCGAATCGACGGCGCGCAGCGCAATGAAGCGCGGCGACCTCAAGGGGTTGTCCCTTTCTGCTGGAGCGCCACACGGCACGCAGCGCTCCACCACGCTGCTGCGCCATGTGGCCTACGTTATTGAAGCGCATTTCACCCTCACAGATAAGGCCGGCCCGGAAGACACCGAGGCCAAGCACATCTCCATGTTCAACCGGCGCGCGGAGACGGGGCAATGTTTTCATCGCCCTTGCCTGGGCACGCGGGAATTCGCCGCAAATTTCGCTTTGGTCCCGGAAGGTGCATTGCTACCAGTCAATGAGCTACCGGAGGCGGACCGTAACCGCGACCTGGGCTGGATGTTGCACGACATCGACTTTGCCAAGGACAACACCTCCCGTTTTTTCCGTGGCCGGCTTGAGGATGGCGTGCTGAACGTTGCTAAACTGGTGGCTGAGGGGCTGACGGCATGACCGTTCTACAGGCGCTTAACCATTACTATGTTCGCATGGCGGAGCGGGGGGATGCCGAGCCGCCGGGGTATTCGCGCAAGTCCATCGAGGTTTGCGTGTGGTTGAACCCGGATGGAAGCATTGCAAAGGTCGATGACTTGAACGACTACAGCGGCAAGAAGCCACAACCGCGCAGGCTTTCCGTGCCGCAGGAGGTCATTCGGACCTCTGGTATTTCCAGCAATTTCTTGTGGGACAAAACCGCTTACACGCTGGGCGTCGGGCGCGACAAGGATAAGAAAGCGATCCGTTTCTTTGAAAAGGAGCACGCTGAATTCGTTCGCTTGCACCGCGAGCGCCTGGTGGGTTCGGACGATGCAGGCCTTTGTGCGTTGCTGGCATTTCTCAACACGTGGAAGCCGGAAGATTTTGAGGGAGACGCGCGCTTTTTGCCCGATATGCTCGACAGGAATGTCGTGTTTGGGTTGACTGGCGGAAAGCTTGAATATCTGCATGAGCGCCCGGCGGCGCAGCGGCTGATCGAAGAGCCGGGAGAGGTTTGGAAAACCGGCATCTGCTTGGTGACGGGTGAGGAAAGACCAATCGAACGGCTACACCCGGCGATCCAAGGGGTGGACGGTGCGCAGAGTTCCGGAGCGCGGCTCGTTTCGTACAACGCAGATGCTTTCACTTCCTACAGCGCGGATAGTGGCGCCAACGCGCCAACCTCGGTGCAGGCGGCGTTCCGTTACGGTACGGCGCTGAACCGGCTACTGGACCGTGGCAGTAGCAACCGGCTTAAGATCGGCGACACCACCATCGCCTTCTGGGCGGATGCTCAGGGATTTGGCGAGGAAGCCGCCGCCGCTGCCGAAATGGCGATGGCAATGGGCATGGAGCCACCGGACGATCCATCCGAGGCGACTAAACTGCGCGATGCCTTGGTGGACATTCGCGCGGGGCGCCCGCCGAGTGCATTTCCGGGTCTACAATCGGGCACGCGCTTTTACATCCTGGGCCTTGCCCCCAACGCGGCGCGGCTCGCCGTGCGCTTCTGGCTGGTGGATACGTTCGGCAACTTCTTTGCGCGTCTGGCTAAACATTTTGAGGCACTAAATATCGAACCGGCGCCGTGGAACCGTCCGCCGTCCATCCGTTACTTGCTTGTCCGTACAACGGCCTTGCAGGAAAAACCCGAGAACGTGCCGCCGCTGCTGGCCGGGGAGACGGCCAGGGCCGTTCTGGCCGGGCACCCCTATCCACGCACGCTGCTTACCGCCGTCATCATGCGCTTGCGTGCGGGCGATTCGCTCTCCGGTTGGCACGCCGCCGTCATCAAAGCCTGTATTAACCAAAGTGTTTCGGAAAAGGAGAAGCTGCCCGTGGCCCTCAACCCGGAGTCCCGCGATCAAGCGTATCAATTAGGGCGGCTATTCGCCGTGTTGGTTGGCGCGCAAAAAGAGGCGTTAGGTAAGGTGAATGCCTCCATTGCTGACAGATATTACGGCGCGGCTTCAGCCACACCGGCGCGTGTGTTTGGTCCGCTATTGCGTAACGCCCGCAATCACATTTCAGACGCGCAAAAGCGCAACAAAGGTTGGTGGATCGAGCGGCGTCTGGAAGAAATTTTTTCGCATCTTGATCCGGCTCTCCCGAAAACGCTGACTTTGGAAGCGCAAGGACGTTTCGCTGTCGGCTATTACCATGAGCGGGCACCACGTAGTCAGAGCGAAGCCGCGCAACAGGAAGAGGGAGACAATAAATGAGCACGCCCCTGACACAGCGGCACGACTTCGTGCTGTTTTTCGACGTGACCAATGGCAACCCGAATGGTGATCCGGACGCTGGCAACATGCCGCGTCTGGATCCAGAGACCAGCAGGGGCTTGGTTACGGATGTGTGCCTGAAGCGCAAAATCCGTAACTGGGTGGAGCTGAGCCGGGAGAACCAGCCGCGCTACCGCATTTATGTTACGGAGGGTGCGGTGCTGAACGAGAAGCACCGCGAGGCCTATATTGCGGAATGCCCTGATTACAAGGAGGTGAAAACGGCAACGAAGCTTTCGCCGAAGAACGATGATGATGCGCTGAAGCTGCGCAAATTCATGTGCGGAAATTTCTTCGACATTCGCGCCTTCGGCGGCGTGCTCTCCACCGGCATTAATTGCGGCCAGGTGCGCGGTCCCGTACAGTTGAGCTTCGCGGAGTCCGTGGAACCAGTGTTGCCGCTGGAAATCTCCATCACCCGTATGGCGGCGACCAGCGAGAAGGAAAAGAAAGAGTTCACCGAAGGCGATGACGAGAAGCGCGGTGACAAGCGCACCATGGGCCGCAAGCACATCATCCCCTACGGGTTGTATCGGGTGCATGGCTATGTCTCCGCGCCTCTCGCCTCACACGACACCAAGGGCACGGGTTTTACGCAAGAAGACCTGGATGTGTTGTTCGAGGCGCTGGACCAGAACATGTTCGAGCATGACCGCTCCGCCGCGCGTGGCGAGATGGTAAAGCGCAAGCTGTTCATCTTCCGGCATCAATCCGCTCTGGGCAATGCCCCTTCGCACGAACTGTTCGGGCGGGTCACCACGCTGCGCCGCTACAAAGGGGCCACCCACGCGATTGGCGACGATGCCACAGACAACTGGCCGCCGGCCCGCAGCTTCGATGACTATGAAATTCGTGTGGACCGCGACAACCTGCCCGCTGGCGTGGAGTTGATCGACCGGTGAGCCTGAAGCCGGGAACGGAGGCGCAGGAAGAGGCGCTGATACCGCTCTCGGCTTTGCAGCATTTTCTGTTTTGCCCGAGGCAATGCGCGCTCATCCACGTGGAGCGGCTTTGGGCCGAGGATTCGGCGACGGCGGAAGGGCGCGCTCTGCACCAGCGCGCCGATACGGGGCCGCCGGAGCGGCGCCAGGGCGTTAAAATCCTGCGTTCACTCACGTTGCGCTCCTTTTCGCTGGGCGTGGCGGGCAAAGCGGACGTGGTGGAGATGCACGGCGGCCAGCCTTATCCGGTGGAGTACAAGCGTGGCCGGCCGAAGGCGCACCGGGCTGACGAGGTGCAGCTTTGCGCGCAGGCGATCTGCCTGGAGGAGATGTTTGACTGCGCCGTGCCACAAGGGGCCTTGTTCTACGGCGCCACGCGGCGGCGTATTGAAGTTGCCTTCGATAACACGCTTCGCGCTCTGACGCAGGAAATCGCCCGGCAAACCCGTGCCCTGTTGGCGTCCGGTCAGACGCCGCCGCCTGTGTACAAGCCAAGCTGTGCGAACTGCTCGCTGCATGATTTGTGCGCGCCGGAGGCCTTGCAAACGCCGCCCCGCATCACGGCTTGGCTTGTACGGCAAATAGGGCGGTAGTCATGCGGCGGCATCTCAACACCATCTATGTGACCACGGAGAACGCCTGGGTCCGCAAGGACGGCGAAAATCTGGTGGTGGAGGCGAAGGGACAGGAACTGGGCCGCGCGCCGCTGCACATGCTCTCGGGGTTGATTTGCTTCGGGCGGGCTGGTGCATCTCCGGCGGCGCTGGCGGCTTGTGCCGAAGCGGGCATCTGCGTGTCGTTGCTCGATCCGAATGGCCGCTTCCTGGCCCGTTTGGAAGGGGTGCGCAGCGGCAATGTTCTGCTTCGCCGGGGCCAATATCGCTTGGCGGACGACCCGGCGCGCGGGGTTTCCATTGTACAGGGAATCGTCGCGGCCAAGACGGCCAACCAGCGCGCCGTTGTTCGCCGGGCGCTGCGAGATCATGGTGAAACGCTTGCGTCTGAAGCCTGCGAGGCGCTGACGGGCGCCGAGGCGCGGCTTTCGGATGTTGCCCGGCGAGCACTGCAAAATGACGGCGTCGCTCTGTTGCGCGGATTGGAGGGCGAGGCCGCGCAGGTGTACTTCAGTGTCTTCAATCACCTCATCCGCAGCAGCGATTTTTCATTCTCGGTGCGCACCCGCCGCCCGCCATTGGACGCCGTGAATGCGCTGCTCTCGTTTCTGTACGCGATGTTGGGGCATGATTGCCGATCGGCGCTGGAGGGCGTGGGGCTGGACCCGCAGGTGGGGTTTCTTCACGCTGATCGCCCTGGCCGGGCAAGCCTCGCCCTGGATTTGATGGAGGAATTCCGCCCTGTCCTGGCGGACCGCTTGGTGCTCAGCCTCATCAATCGCCGTCAGCTTACGCCGAAGGATTTTGTCTTTGAAGATGGTGGCGCCGTGCGGTTGACGGATGAGGCCCGCAAAACCGTGCTGGTAGCCTACCAAGAACGCAAGAAGGATGAACTCGTCCACCCATTTTTAAACGAGAAGGTTACGCTGGGCCTGGTTCCTCACATCCAGGCCCAGCTGCTGGCACGGCATCTGCGCGGCGATATGGATGGCTACCCGGCGTTCATCTGGAAATAGCGGCGATGTTGATGCTCATTACATATGATGTTGGCACGACGACCGTAGCGGACCGGCGGCGCCTGCGCCGGGTGGCGCGTGCCTGTCTTGACTACGGCCAGCGCGTGCAGAACTCGGTGTTTGAGTGCGAGGTGGACCCGGCGCAATGGGTGGCGTTGCGCACCCGGCTGATTGCCGAAATCCTGCCGGCGGAGGATAGCTTGCGCTTTTACCGGCTTGGCGCCGAGGGGCGGCGGCGCGTGGAGCATGTGGGTGCGAAACCTGACTTGGACCTGGAAGGCCCGCTGCTGTTTTAGCCGCGCGAACCTGTAGCGAGCGGCATTTTCCGGGCGGGTTCGCGGAGTAAAATTCTTTGACAAATGAATAGGATATTTTAGCGGCGCCGGTTACGGGCGCCGTGCGCCGGTTGTATTGGCCAGGTTCGCGCAAATGGTAATGATGACGAAGCGCAGTTCTGCGGATACAACAAGGCCGTCGCCCCCCGCGCGGGGGCGTGGATCGAAACCCAGCGCACCCCGTCAGCACAAGAGGAATCAGAAGGTCGCCCCCCGCGCGGGGGCGTGGATCGAAACATCAGCTATTCCGGCGGCCTGCCGATGATCACGAGTCGCCCCCCGCGCGGGGGCGTGGATCGAAACACGACCATCCGGCAATCGCCGTCGCGGTGATCCGGTCGCCCCCCGCGCGGGGGCGTGGATC